>CAYWWM010000258.1:0-4871 GCA_964461735.1 uncultured Solibacteraceae bacterium
CAAGCGACACTGAGCAATTCCCCAAAAGATTGCCTGTTCCATCACCCACGCAGAGTTGCGATCTATTTGTCCTAATCTTTTTCGTTTCTGTCTTGGATTGAGTTTCTGATCTTCTTCAATCGCCCGACACCTGTCATTGTATTGGGCGATTTCGATTTTGTGCTCCAGGATCAACGAAATGTCGCGGACAATGTGAGCCGCCGTGACAATCCAACCTTCTTTGTTTAGGATAATGAAGGTTCCGCACCCGGATTCGATACCTCCGTCGAACCGCAGCCTTGAAAAGATCACGGGCAATGTGTATTTCTCGACAGAACGCAAGCACTTTGAAAACAATCAGTTGGCTTCCTTCCTCATTGATGAGCTATCAGTGTTTTCCTGATTGTTGGGAAATGCTATACTTATCGCTGGAGGAAACGTTAGATGGAAAGTATGAAGAACGGCAAATCAACAGAAACGAACGGAGCTCCCTCTTCAGCCCAGTATTCCCTTTCTGTTACGCAGAAAACCACTTCTTCCACCTACAAGCATGATCCGGAAGTACCCACCTACATTGTCCCCTCCTCAATGAAATAGAGTTGGGAAGTAACTGCGCCAACTCCGTTCACGGGCTGACAGTCTCCAGCGGCTCGCCTCTCTCCCCCTCGGTAACGGCGTGTTTCTGGCGGAGCAGCCGCTTGCGCACATTCTCGCGGAGCACGAGTCCGACATCTGGATCGCCGAGCATCTCGACGATTTTCTCCTCCACTGCCGAGCCCACCACTTCCCGAAGCTCCTTAGCGGTCATCGCCGCGACAGTCTTTGGCATTTGATGCTCCTGTTGATCTGTTCAGTATACAGCAAGTGACCTCAGTGTGAGGCATGCTGCGCGCCCAGTTGCTGCCGCAGCGTAGCCGGGTCGCTGGTGGGCGACTGGCAGGCGTAGTCGCGGCAGACGAAGGCGGTGGGCTTGCCTTGGACGGGCTGCTTGCCGGCGAGCAGCGGGACGCGCTCTGCGAGCGCGGCGGCGTCGGGCCAGGAGGGATCGAGCAGGGCGACGACTTTGTTGGGAACGTAGGATTCATGCACCACGCGCAGCAACTGCTTGGCGAGTGGAGATTGCAAGTCGCCGCCGACGGCGATTTCCTGGAAGCCTTCGTGCCAGGCGTCGAGGCCGGAGAGCAAGCGCTCGTGGCCGAAGGGCGACTGGGCCGCGTTGCCGCCGTAGAGAGCGAGCGTGCGGCCGGCTCTGTCGCGCAAGTCAGGACGCCCAAGCAGGACGCCGAGGCGCAACAGGTTGCTAATCATCACGGAATTTCCCGAAGGAATGGCGCTGTCGTGGGCGAGCTTCGAGCGGAGGATCAACTGCTCGTGATCGGAGGCGGTGAAGAAAAAACCTCCCTGTTCGTCGTCCCAATAGAATTCGATCGCGGTGGCCATCAGGCGGCTGGCTTCGTCGAGCCAGCGGAGATGGCCGCTCACTTCGTAGAGCCATAGCAGCGCGTCAATCAGGAAGGCGTGATCGTCGAGATAGGCCATCAGGTGCGCGCGGCCGTTGCGGAAGGAGCGCAGCAGCCGCCCATTCTGCTGCATCCGCGAGAGGACGAAGTCGGCGGCGCGGGCTGCGGCGTCGTAATACTTCGGCTCGTCGAGGACCGCAGAACCCTTAGCCAGGCTCGCGATCATCAGGCCGTTCCAGGCGGCGAGAATCTTGTCGTCGAGAGCGGGCCGCACGCGCTTCTCGCGCTCGACAAACAGCTTGCGGCGCGCGGCGTCGAGGCGGCGCGCGGCCTCCTCGGGCTTGAGGCGAATTTCTCTCGCGGCGTCTTCGACGGAACGGACGATGCGCAGAATGTTCTTCGGCCCGGCGGGGACGTGGGCGTCGCCGGGATGGTCCCAGTTGCCGCGCTCGGTGACGTCGAAGCGCGCGGCGAAGAGCCGGGCGTCGTCGTCCAGAACCCGCTCGATCTCGTCGAGCGTCCAGATGTAGAACTTGCCCTCCATGCCTTCGCTATCGGCGTCCTCGGTCGAGTAGAGACCGCCCTGCTCGTGGCGCAGGCTGCGCAGAACGTAATCGAAGATGCCGCGGGCCGTGGCGGCGAACTCCGCGCGGCCGGTCGCGGCGTAGCCGTCGAGATAAATCGAGCTGACGAGCGCCTGGTCGTAGAGCATCTTCTCGAAGTGCGGGACCAGCCAGTGCGGGTCGGTGCTGTAGCGGTGAATGCCGCCGCCCAAGTGATCGTAGATGCCGCCGCAGGACATCGCCTCCAGCGTGCGTTCCACCATCGAGAGCGGATAGCGGTCGCCGGACTTACGGTGTTCGCGCAGGAGCAAATCCATCGCCATGCTGGGCGGGAACTTGTTGGGGCCGCTCGCCACGCCGCCGTGCCGGGCGTCAAACACGCCGGCCATGCGGCGCGCCGCCTCGGAGAGCGTTTCGCGGGGAAGGATCCCGGCGGGGGCAGGCGCCTGCATGCCGGCGAGAATTTTCGTGACCCGGTCGGCGTCGGCCGCGAGCTCCGCGCCGCTCTCTCGCCAGAGCTGCGCGAGGTGATTGAGCACGGTCGTGAAGCCGGGGCGTCCGTAGGCGTCGCGCGGCGGGAAGTAAGTTCCGGCGTAAAACGGCTGGCCGTCGGGAGTCAGCCACACGCTCATAGGCCAGCCGCCGTGCCCGCGCTGAAACAGAATCGTGGCGTTCATGTAAATCTCATCGAGGTCAGGACGCTCCTCGCGGTCTACCTTGACCGAGACGAAGTGCTCGTTCAGGATCGCGGCGACCGCCTGGTCCTCGAAGCTCTCGTGCTCCATCACGTGGCACCAGTGGCAGGCGGCATATCCGATGCTCAGGAAGATGGGCTTGTTGTGCTCGCGGGCCAGGCGCAGCGCCTCGGGTCCCCAGGGATGCCAGTTCACGGGATTGTGCGCGTGCTGCAAGAGGTACGGGCTGGTCTCGTGAATCAGTTGGTTGGTGTAGAGATGGCTCATCGGAATCTTCTTTGCGCGTTCAGTTGCCGGGTCCGCAATGTACTACCTTACCATCAAAAGATCAGGTGTACGAATCGCGTTTGTCCTGAGAGCACGAGGGAACGAATCGCGGCGGGCCGATTGACATTGGGTTCGCACGGGACTAGGATGACTGCCGGAAGAACTTGTGAGGCCACAGATCAGGAGCGAGCGATGCCGAAATACGTGATCGAGCGGGAACTTCCCGGCGCGGGTAAACTCTCGGCGAATGAGCTGACGGCGATTGCGCAGAAGTCATGCAGCGTGCTGAGCGGCCTCAGCCCGCAAATTCAGTGGATCGAAAGCTACGTGACGGACGACAAAATCTATTGCGTTTACATTGCTCCCAGCGCCGAGATGGTCCGCGAACACGCTCGCCAGGGCGGGTTCCCGGCCAACCGCGTGTCGGAAGTCAAGAGGATGATTGATCCGACCACGGCGGAAGGGAAAGCGTAGCGGGAAGAGCGGGGGCAGAGAAGTGCAGGTCCCTCGTCGCGAAGCTCCTCGGGATGACAGACGTGCAGGTCCCTCGCTTCGCTCGGGATGACAGAGAAAAGGCATGAACGCGCAGACATTTGTGAAGGAACTGGAAGCGGCGAATGATGCGGCGCTCGCCAAGCTGGGCGACGGCGAGCCGGCCGTGGCGCAGCCGACGATTCAGTTGCAGCAGTTGCTGCAGGTGGCTTTGAACAACGAGATCAGCGTGAGCGAGCTGGCGGCGGCGTGGATGCCTTCGACGCGGGAAACGGACGTGAAGATTGCGCTCGCGCAGCAGACCGGCGACGAAGCAAACCATTTCGCGCTGATCGAAGGGCGGCTGCATGCGCTCGGCATCTCGACTGCCGGATACGTTCCGCCCGCATTGAATCCGCTGTTTGCGTATCTGCGGAGCCTCGAAACGACGGTCGAGCGCATCGCCGCGGGGCAGTTTACGCTCGAATCCATCGCTTACCGGGTCAACGAGCGCTTCATGAAGTATTGCGAGCTGTTGGGCGACGCGGACACCGTAAAGCTCTATCAGCACCGCATCCAGCCCGACGAGCTGCACCACCATCGCCTCGGGAAAACGCTGCTGGAAAAGTACGCCGTCACGGCCGAGGCGCAGGAGCGCGCGCGCAGCGCCTCGGCCCGAACCCTCGAGATCGCGAAACAAGTAAGGCTACTCGCCATGCAGAAGCTGGGAACCTCCTGCTTTCCTGGCTGCTAAAGCTTCTCCCCCAAGTCAGAGTCCCCTCAACAGTCGTAGGCCTTCCCCAAGAAGCCTTTCGTCGTAGTAACTCATAAGGGACCCGGCTATCACCACTACATACGGTTATTTTTACATGAATATTGTCCATTAAATTCCATGAAAATTTGCTTGACAAGGCCTGAATTCTGGCGTAGGCTGCGCTCATCTAGTTGGGAATGTTTGCATTAGTTAGTATGGGGTTGAGGGCTTTTTAACATACTTCAATACTGTCATCGCCACGGGGGTGAGCGATGGCTAAGATCAGCGGCTGGGCGACCTTCAAGAATAGTCAGAATTCGACGCACGCGGTGTTTTTGCAGGCCGTAGGGGCGGCCTAGAACGAGTTTTTCCCCAAGGGCAAGCGGGTGGAGCGTGTGCTGCGGGCATCGGAACCGGCGAGCGACTTGCCATCCTAATTTCTTCATTTGGATAGCGCCGGAAACCATGCTGCGACCGTGGCTCCGGCGAAACCCGTCGCAACCAACGAACGAAGGAGGTTGTATGGTGAGGTTGTATGGTGAGAAGCGAGAGACGACTCCCCGTGCTGGCACTCTTTGGGGCGGGGCTTTTGGGGTTGTTCCTAGGGGGGAATTCCTTGGCGTTTGGCCAAGGGTTCTCGGCGGCCATCTCGGGGGTCGTGCGCGACGCCAGCGGCGCGGTG
>CAYWWM010000259.1:0-4865 GCA_964461735.1 uncultured Solibacteraceae bacterium
AGCGCACGTAGCACTGGATCGCCACGTTCACTGTCTGCGAATTCTCGTGAAAGAGATAAAGCGGCCAGATGTCGAGCGTCCCGCCCGCGAGGTCAACGCGCGTGGGAGCTTGAGAGTGGATTGTCATCTTACATCAGGGGGACTACCCGGCAACCGACAACTCTCCGCAGTCGAGACCATGTTTGTGGGCATGGGCCACGATGAGATTGTTCATCTGCAGGCGAATTGTTCGGTCTCGGCAGGTCGCCAAGAAAACGATCTCTCTATCCGTGAGAAAGGCGGTTCCCTTAGCTCCAACAAGACTACGAAATCTGCCGCATCGCTCTTCAATATCATCCCAGAACCGATCTCTATCACGCTGCAAGTGCTGGTAAACGACCAACACGGAGTCATCCGAAGCCCGCTGCGCAACTGCGGAAAGTGACGCATCGAACAGGTATTTGCTCATTCCAACCCTCCGCATGTAGCTCGGGCTGCCAACCTGCAACCCAATATCCGGATCGAAGAATATCAGTGCTTGTTGAAGTTTCTGACCAGGAATCCTGGCAAAATACTCCTCCCGAGATTCATATGCGTAAGGCGTGTCAATATTGTCGCGGTGCGGATAATACTCGAAAGGCTTGCCCTGAAAGTATCTCCGCATCTCGAACACGGTCCGTTTACGCTTCTTCAAGCAATCTTGAAGGAACTTGTACAACTCCGCTCCACGATGGCCTGGGCCGTACTCCTTCAAGTTGCCTTCTTTTGAATCGTCGGCTGGGGTGAGCATCGTAATGTTGGTGAATGTTTTCAGTTCTGGACAACCATTCAGAAGGTCTTCCAGGAAGTCCCACTTGAAGTAATCCCGCTTGTCGGCGAAGTATTGGTTCTTCACTTGAAGAATCCTATGCTTGATCCCATTCCTGGGCAGAAATGCCAGCCTGCCGAAGAATCTCTGCCACTAAATGTTTTGAAATATCGCCCCGGTGGGGATTGGGAATGCGGACCTTCAGCCGTCCCTTTCTCATGTACGAATGCCGTCCGCCTGGATGGGGCCCGTCAAATCCGAGTCGCTGGAATTTGCGAACCAAGTCTCGCCAGGAAATGTTCTTAGGCACGCTTTACCAAGGTCCGATGGTTTGACTTGATCTTGAAACCGGGGATAGGGTCCCCGTCCCTTATCTTCAGAAGCAACCAACCTTCGAGAACTTCTTGTAGCTCCGTCCGGCATTGCTCCAGGGTATCCGCGTCTGCCCAAACGCCCTGCAGGCCAGGAATCTCACCGAAGTAGGCGCCGTCCGCGAGAATCTTGTACTTGGCCCGGCCCAATTGTTTCGCGATGTAATCAGTCAACATTCGCTTGGTGATCGTGCCACCGCTCCCTTGTGGTCGCGGCTCTGATTTGGCCGCTTGCTTACGCGCGCGGCTCGGATTACGCTGCGGCCCCGCAGCACTTCTTATATTTCTTGCCGCTCCCGCAGGGGCAGGGATCGTTGCGGCCGACCTTCTGGCCGGCGCGCACGACGGTTTTGACGGCGGCGGCGGAGCCGTCGTCTGCCCCGCTCAAGATCATCTCGGCCTGCTGCTTGCGCTGCTTGCGCTCGATCTCCCGCACCTGCTCTTCTTCCTGCACCGGCTGCATCAGGAAGAGCCACCGCAAAACTTCCTGGTCATTGCGGTTCATCATGTCCTGGAACATCAGGTAGGACTCTTTCTTGTACTCGACCAGCGGGTCTTTCTGCCCGTAGCCGCGCAGCCCGATGCCCTCCTTGAGGTCATCCATGGCGAGCAGATGGGTCTTCCAATTCTGGTCCACGACGTGAAGCAGGATCATGCGCTCGTGCCAACGCATCATCTCCGGCTTGAATAGGGCTTCTTTCTCCTCATACTTCTGATGGAGCCGTTCGGTGAGAGTTTCGATCAGCTCAGCGTGATTCACCTGCTTGGTCTCAATGCCTTCGGCGCGCACGTCGAAGCCGAACTGGCCCATGAAACTGCTGCGCAGTCCCGCGAGGTCCCACTCGTCCGGGTGGATGTCCTTGGCGCAGTGCCGCTCGACCATCTCCTGGGCCATTTCGTCCACCACGCCCAGGACGTACTCCTTCTGATCGGCGTTTTCGAGGATCTGGCGGCGCAGGCCGTAGACGGCGTTGCGCTGCTTGTTCATCACGTCGTCGTATTCGAGGATATGTTTGCGGGCTTCGAAGTTGCGCCCCTCGACGGCCTTCTGCGCGGCCTCGATGCGGTTGGAGATGAGCTTCGACTCGATCGGCACGCCTTCTTCCATTCCCAGGCGCTTCATGATGCTGCTGAGCCGCTCGCTGGCGAAGATGCGCATGAGGTCGTCTTCGAGCGAGAGGTAGAAGCGCGAGCTGCCGGGGTCGCCCTGCCGGCCGGCGCGCCCGCGGAGCTGATTGTCAATGCGCCGCGACTCGTGCCGCTCGGTTCCGATGATGTGCAGCCCGCCGAGCGCGACCACTTGGTCGTGCTCGGACTGCACCAGCGGCTGGAAGCGCCCCAAGCCTTCGCGGTACTGCTCCAGCGTGGCGGTCTCGGGCGCGATGTTCTGTTTGCGCAGCCAATCGCGCGCCATCGCCTCCGGGTTGCCGCCGAGCAGGATGTCGGTGCCGCGGCCTGCCATGTTGGTGGCGATCGTCACGGCTTCCTTGCGTCCGGCCTGCGCCACGATCTCCGCCTCGCGGGCGTGCTGCTTGGCGTTCAGCACCACGTGCTTGATCCCGACTTTCTTGAGCTGGTTGCTCAACTGCTCGGACTTCTCGATCGAGGTCGTGCCCACCAGCACCGGCTGGCCCCGCCGCATGCATTCCTGAATCTCCTCGACCACGGCGTTCAGTTTTTCCCGTTCGGTGCGGAACACTACGTCCGGGTTCTCGATGCGCCGCAGCGTCTTGTTGGTGGGGATGACGGAGACTTCCAGGTTGTAGATTTTCTCGAACTCCGCCGCTTCGGTCTCCGCCGTGCCGGTCATGCCGGCGAGCTTCTTGTACATGCGGAAGTAATTCTGGAACGTGATGGTGGCGAAGGTCTGCGTCTGCCGCTCGATCTTGACGCCTTCTTTCGCCTCGACGGCCTCGTGCAAGCCGTCGCTCCAGCGGCGTCCCGGCATCAGGCGGCCCGTGAACTCGTCCACGATGACGACCTGGTTCTCGAGCACCACGTACTCATCGTCCTTCTCGTAGAGCACGTACGCCTTGAGGAGCTGCCGGATCGCTTCGTTCTTCGACCAGCGCTGTTCGGCCAGGCGCGGAACGCGCTGGATGAGCCGCGTCTTTTCCTCCGGCTCCAAGTCCTGCCGCGCTTCGATTCGCTGAATCTGCCCGTCCACGTCCAGGATCGAAAACGAATCATAGGTGTGCTGCAGTTCCTTCACGGCCTGGGCTTTTTCTTCGGGCGAGAGGTTCGGGTCGTGTTCGGCCTCCTCGACCTGCCACGCCAGGTCGAGCTTGGCGATCTCATCCATCATGGCCGGCGCGAGTTGCAGGCGACCCGAAGAGTTCAGGTCCACGATGTGCGACTTCTCGTTCACGGTGAAGTAGAGCGGCTCGACCAGCTCCCGCTCGATCTCGGCGTTGATGCGGCGCTCGACCTGCCCGGCGATTTGTTTCACCGACGGGTCTTCGAGCAGTTCCGCCAGCGGCTTGAATTTCGGCGCCGCCCGCTTGGCCTGAAAGAGTTTCTGCGCCGCCAGCTCCTGGTCCTCCTCGCCGCCTTCGAGCAACTCCTTGGCTTCGCGGACGAGCTGTCCCGCGAGGCCGATCTGCTTGTTCACCAGGCGCTCCACGAGCGGCTTCAGCTCTTTGAAGTAGGTTGGCCGGCTCTGCTCCGCCGTTCCGCTGATGATCAGCGGCGTGCGCGCCTCGTCAATCAGGATCGAGTCCACCTCGTCCACGATCCCGAAGTGGTGCCCGCGTTGCACGCAGTCGCGCAGGTCGAACTTCATGTTGTCGCGCAGGTAATCGAACCCGAACTCGTTGTTCGTTCCGTAGGTCACGTCGCAGGCGTAGGCCGCGCGCCGCTCCTTGTCGTCGAGGTCGTGCACGATCACGCCGACCGTGAGTCCCAGAAACTTGTAGACCTTGCCCATCCACTCGGCGTCGCGCCGCGCCAGGTAATCGTTCACCGTCACGACGTGCACGCCCTTGCCTTCGAGGCTGTTCAAGTAGACCGGGAGCGTCGCGACGAGCGTCTTGCCCTCGCCGGTTTTCATTTCGGCGATTTTGCCCTGGTGCAGCACGATGCCGCCGATCAGCTGCACGTCGAAGTGCCGCATGTTGAGGACGCGCTTGGCGGCTTCGCGGCACACCGCGAACGCCTCGATCAGCAGGTCGTCCAGGCTCGCGCCGTCAGCGTGCCGCTGGCGGAACTCGTCCGTCTTGGCGCGCAGCTCGGCGTCGCTGAGCTTCTGGATCTGCGGCTCAAGGTCGTTGATCGAGCGCACCGTCGGGGCCATGCGCTTCAGCTCGCGCTCACTCTTGGTCCCGATGATCTTGGCCAGCAGTGTGTTGTACATAACTTCTCTAGCTTATTATAGGGGCCTTCCCGCCGCCGAACAAGCGCGCAGCCCTTCTGGATGAGATGCGTCGGGTGGCGCAAACGATGCGCCTCAGTTGCCCTGCGCGCAAACCCAATTCATGTCATCCCGAGCGGATGCGAGGGATCTGCACCAGTCTTTTCTCTAGCCCAGGCGTTTACGCCTGGGTTGGATTGGCCCGGCAACCCGCAGCCCCGTTCAGGGGGCTTTGATTACGTAAGCCCCGTGAACGGGGCTGAAAGAGAATCGGTCTGGCATCGCTAACCCAGGCCTGAAGGCCTGGGCTACGGAAAAAGCTCAGCCTCGCCAGGATTGTCTTGACGGATGTAGTCAA
>CAYWWM010000260.1:0-4852 GCA_964461735.1 uncultured Solibacteraceae bacterium
ACTACTCTTTAACTCAGACCGGCTTCACTCCAATTCCGGCTGAACCAGCACACCATCGGCTTCTCCATCTCTCTGGTTTGGTACGCCGAAGACTCTTGAGACGCCTGACGACGGAGCGGTCCAGCCATTAGTCCATTGACAGCGCAAATGCTGATGCTAACGTATAGATACAGCAGCGCTTAATGAACCTGCCGTATCTAGCCTTCCATACATTCCGTCAATTTGCGGCGCTGCGGACAAATTCGCAAGTTGCCGGATCACTCGCTATGTTTTTCAAGGAAAGGAGGGGCGAGGCGCACTCCCAAACCCAACAAGAGAATGCCCGTGAACAACTGGACGCATATATGCGGGAACGCGCCGAAAAGCACAAGAAAGAAGCGCTTGAGTACCTTGTGGAAACGGGCCGCACCCTTACACCCGAACAGGCAGAGCAATATCTGGAAAAGATTATCCCGATCAAGGAGAAAATCCTTGCCTATGCGCGCGACTATCTTCGCGAGAGCAGCACCTACCGCCAGGTACCGAGCGAGCGGCGCGGTATTTATTACGCGGGTCGTGGCCAGGACAAGGTGGACTTCGATAAACTCGTCCCGAAGAATATTGACCGAGGTGATCCGCAACTGTGGCATTTCAAACGCATTGTCGAGCCGCGGTACTACCATTTTTTGCCGCGGCGCAGTTCCGGTTGGTCCGGGTGGCAGGCAGACGAGCTTACTGTTGAGCTCGATGAGGGCAAAGTCTCTATTTCAGCGAAGTTCAATAGCCGTTGGGCCGAGGAGTTGGGGCAGTATCTCAATGAGGCTGACGTTGCATTCCTGCAGCAGGAGTACATGCATGCAAAAAGGGACCTGGAGGAGAACATTCGTGATCTGCTCGCATACGTTCACGAGCATCCCGGTGGTCTCGAGGATGAATGGAAGCTGCTGGCGGGAGAGCGGGCCGAAAATGCTTAGCTATTAATAACTAAACGGTTTAACTATTACTGTCAGGGCATGGCTTCAGCCATCCCGGAAGACCTCCCGCTGCGATGCCGGCTTCAGCCGCTGAGGTTTGTCTTTCAACGCTTCTGGAAAGACTTGCCTCAGGCGCTAAAGCGCTGCGCCAACGAGCTGACTTCGGCACGACTGAAGTCGTGCCCTTACGATCCCACATCCCGGTCTACACCATTTGTTAAAACGCTCTAAACGGTTGATCCGAATCTCGCCGATTCTCGTCACGGAGCTGAAAAGGCCTCCGGGACATGAAACGTCAGCACCCCGTTGAGGGCCTTGTCGGAAACGATGACGTTCTGATTCTTGGCGTCAATTGCCACGCCGCGAATATCCTTCAACAGGCCGTTCGGGCCGCCGATGGTCCATCGCGGAGCCACCACGCCTTGATCGTAGATGCTCCACACGCCGACAAAGTCTACAGGGTCATGGCGCGTCCCCGCGACGACGGCGGAGAAGATCATCCCGCTGGGCGAATGGATCGCCATGAGGCTCGTCCTGCCCAAATTGGGAGGGAGATGGATCACACGGCGGGGCTGGTCATTTCCCGACGCGGTCCGATCATAGATCAATAGCCGCGGTCCTCCGGAGACCACTAACAGGTTGCGAACCGGATCCACGGCGACGCGGGCCGGCTCCCGGTCTATCTCCAGAACCCGGAGGGGAGCCACGTCTCCGTCGGCTTCCCGCGCAAAGACCAGGACGCGGTTGTCCTCGTCATGGCCGGGAACGAAGAGTTCATTGTGGATGGGGTCCACGGCCACGGCTTGCGGAACCCGCATGGTCGTCTTCGGCCCGAAAATCTTGCGGATCGGCGCCACGTTGCCGTCGGCATTGCCGGCGAACGTGAGAATGGCAAAGGCGAAGAACTGCGGCACAATGATCTCGTCGTGAACCGCATCATAGGCCATGTCGTGCATCGTGCGGGTGAAGAGAGTATTCTGACCGGCAATGGACCGCGTGGGGTTTGCTCCACCATTCGCCGACCTGGCGAATGCCGCAACCTGCGGATGGCCCACTCAGTTGGCAACCAGAATTTCGTCGCGCTTGGTGTCATACGCCACCGTATGCGGATTGCTCAGGTTCGGTGACGGCGCGTCCACCGGTCCGCTTCGGATGACCCGTTTGGGAGCCACGTCTCCCTCGGCGGCGATGTCGAAGACTGTCGCTGCGTGGCTCCCGAAATTCGCGACCCACAATTCGTTGTTCTTCAGGTCCACCGCAATGCCGGTTGGATTCTTAACCATCGTGCGGGGACCTTTGATGACTCGGATCGGTGCGGCGTCTCCACTCGCATCGGTGCGAAAGACGATGACGGAATCCGCGGTGTCATTGGCGACGAAGAGTTCGCCGCGGTCCGGGTGCACGGCTAAGGATGTGGGCCAGTCCATCTGAGTTCTCGGCCCTTGGATCACCCGCAGCGGAGCGGTGTCTCCTTGCGCATTCTTGGCATAGACCGTGATCGAGGGAGGCGCAATCTTCCCGGAACCCAGAAATGCGCGCGCGCGCCCCACGGGGAAATCCGGCCGGTTGACGTTTCCCCCTCCGCCCCCTTCCGAGAGCGGCGGGCGCTCGTTGCTGGTGCCCCAATTGGACACAAAGAGGAGGCCCGTCTTGGGGTCGAGCGCGATGCCGTGAGGATCGGCCATCTGGGTTCTGCTCCCTTGCAGAATGCGAACCGGACTGTCCTGGTCCTGGGCGTCCTTCTTGAACACCACCACGGCGTGATCGTCCTGGATGGTAAAGAACAGTTCCTGCTCTACCTCGTCCGCCACGATGCTGAAGGTCGTGTGGGGAGTTTCGAGCTTGCGTTTGGGCGCCACGTCCCCTTTGGCGTCGCGGCCAAACACCGGCATCCAGCTCATGGTGTCGTTGTTGACGCCGTAAATGTCCCCGCTGGCCGGGTCTATATAGACGCTGCAGGCATACTCGAGGAAGGTTTTCTCGCCGCCGATCACGCGCTTCGGCTCGCTCATCACCGCGTTGGGAGGAGTATTGGTAAGGCGGTCGTAAACCAGAACGCTGGAAACGTTCTCCTCCGCCAGGACGACCTCGTTGCGGATGGGATCCACGGCGATGCCGGCAAAGGAGAAGTGCGGGTCCTTGATGGTATAAACCGGCTGGCGTTTTGCCACCGCCTCCCGGGCGGGTCCGCTCGGATGCGACGGGGCCGTTGCTTCTCGCGCTCCCGGAGATTGCTGCCAAGCGGCCGCCAGACTCATGGACGCGCTCGCAGGCACCCACTCACAGGCCGCGCCATCCATTTGCGGCAGCGGCTCCCACGACACGAGCCGTTCTTGATCCATCCGTTTGGATCTCGGGACTCCGTTGGAGCCGCTTTGAGAAAGAACCAGTGCGGCAGTAACCGCCAGGGACACCATGCCGAAGATCAACAAGGACGTTTTTCGCTGACTCCACGCTGCAATCCTGCCAGAGGACATGATCCATTGCCTCCTATATTCTTCGTCGCCCTAGGGCATTTTCACCATTGGTATATAGCGGATCGTAAGTCGTCAGGGCATGGCTTCAGCCATGCCGTAAATCGCAGCTCTCTAAGCCCGGCTTCAGCCGCTGAGGTTCGTCTTTGCGACGCTAATGGAAAAGACCTACCTCAGGCGCTGAAGCGCTCCGCTAGCCGGCCTCGGGCGGCACGACTGAAGTCGTGCCCTGACGTCCTTCAAGCACTTTTCACCAACCCTGAAAACGGTCTAGCCGCCACCCCAGCGTATTATAGTAAAACTCATTGCCAAATGGACGTGTTCTGCACAGTTTATATTGATATTCCGCCCTCATCGGTGTATAAGTTGGGGAAAACGCACGCAGGTTCGGAAGCGTTGGCTCAACGCAGCAGGATTTGGCCGGGAGGGATCATGAGTTCGAGAGGGGTCCGAGGAGGCAGGTTGAGCTTCGGTGTTGGCATTGCCCTTGCCAGCGGGCTTTTGGCCATTGGGCTTTTGGCGAGCGGGCTTTTGATCGGCTGGCAGACGTTTGCTCAGGCCCCGCCTGTCCCACGCTCCGGGCAGGAGGCTCCTAACAGCGCTGGTCTCGCCTCGCAGCGTTCTCTAGCTATTTATAACTTTAAGGCGACGGCTGAGAGCGGCCCCCAGCGAGGGGAAGAAATTTACTACTTCAAGTGTTGGATCTGCCACAACCAGTACACGATCCAGGCCGGGACGGGCGCTGTGCCGCTCAAAGACCTGTTCAAGCGCGACCGGCTGGTGTCCACCGGACAGCCAGTCAACAACGAGACGGTGGCCGAGAAGATCAAAAACGGCAGCCCCCGAATGCCGGCTTACCGCCATATTCTGAGCGACAAGGACCTGGAAGATTTGTTGAGCTATCTGCGGGACGCGAAATGCTGCTTCGAAGGAGACGAGCCGCCCCGCAATCCCTCGTATCGCTATTAGGTGTAGCATGCAGCTAACTGAGAGTCGGAGGGGTCCCATGGCAAAGCCTTTTCTGTTTCCGGCGACGGCGGTGATGGCGGTGTTGGCAGCACTCCTAGTTTTGGCGCTCTCGTCGGATACCCTCGCCCAGGACCGAGGACAGCCGGCGGCGGCCGAAAGTCGGAAACCGGGTCCTGCTCCGCGTCGGGACCTATCCGGGACTTGGACGCCAGCGGACAGGCCGGGAGGCGCTATCCAGGCCAGCGGCGTGCAGGCCATGCCCAACGACGGCAAGCCGGAACATGCCTTGCCGTACACTCCGTACGGGCTGGAACTGTACCGGAGCCATAAGGCGCTGGAGGGCGTAGACGTGGTGCTCCAGGCGTTCAATAATGATCCGAGGAATAAGTGCGAGCCGCTCGGATTCCCGCGCATGAATCACTACAACGTAAGGATGACGCAGATCTTTCAGAACCC
>CAYWWM010000261.1:0-3883 GCA_964461735.1 uncultured Solibacteraceae bacterium
GGACGCCACGCGCAAATGGCCCTCGGAGGGCTTCACGCGCCCCTGGCCCGACGAGCTTCGCATGGACCCGCGCATCAAGGCCCTGGTGGATGGGAAGTGGGAGAAGCTGGGAATCTAAGAAGGCCCCGCGTGGGGCGTCAGCGGGAAAGGTTCCCGTCGTTCCTGAACGCTGATTGCTTCTCCCGCCCGCATTGAGTAAATTAGGATCCATGACCCAAGCAACGCTTAAGAAAAAGATACGGGGCTTGGAAGCCGAGTTAGAGCTTCTGAAGAGAGCCGTCGTCCAAAAGCCCGATTTCGCAATGGATGAGGCGAATTGGCAGAAGGTCCGGCCGGAGGCGAAGGCAACCCGAAGAACACTATATCAGCGCCGGTATGGCAAGAACAAAACCTAAGGTCTTCCTCGACGCCAGCGTGCTGATAGCTGCCGTCCTCTCTTCCAGCGGCGGCTCATTTTATATTCTCAGCCAGCTCAAAGGGGATTTTGAATTTCAAACAAATTCGTTTGGGTTCGAAGAAGTGATCAGCGTACTCGATAGAAAATTTCCTGGAAGAGGGGATTTGAAGGATATCCTGTTCCTGCTCCTCGGAACAACACCGGTCCGAATTCTTGCGGACCCGCCGTACGAAGCAGTGACATCGTTGGCGGCGTACATTAATGTGGAGGATCGGCCAATCCTGGCCTCGGCGCTGGCAAACAGCTCTTTCCTGCTCACCCTGGATCATGACTTCTTGACAGACACGGTCATTTCATTTTCGCAACGAAATGGCGTTCAGGTATTGACGCCGAGGGACTTCATTGAGAGACATCGGGCTTAGCCTTCTGCGACCGGCGCTTTGCTGCGCAGCTTCCTCATGAGAAATAGCACTGCCGCCATCGTGAGAACGATTCCGATCAGGACCGGCCCGGAGCGGAGCATCCAGGCCCAGACCTGCTGGCCGTAGCGGACCGCCAGGAATCCCTCGGCAAAATAGCGCACGCTGCGCCCCACGGCCAGAGCGGCGATAAACTTCGCGTAGGGCAGCTTGAGAAGACCCGAGGTGGCGACAAAAAGCTTGAAGGGGGCGGGGGGCGGGAGAAGCGAGACCACGAGGAGCGACCACGCTCCGTATTTCTCCACGTAATGCCGGACGCGCCCGAAGCGGGCCGCGGAGCGCTTGCGCTCGAGCAGCGTCTCCTTCCCCTTGCGGATGGTGAAGTAAAGGGTGGAACAGCCCACCAAAGAACCGCTCGTAGCAGCGAGGGCATAAAGCGGCATCCGTGCGGGAAGCATCGTGCTCTGCGAGACGAGCCACAGGTCTACGCCGCCGGCGAAGGAGAGAAACGAGGAATCGAGCGCCCCGGCAGCAAACAGGCCCCATCCGCCCAGTGGAAGAAGCACACTTTGAGTTGTCTGAGCTAATCTCTGGAAGAAATCCAACGGTGATCCTTACCGAACCTTCCAACCGCCCTCTTCCTTGCGGTCTTGTTCCGCCGATCGGCCTGACCGAGCCGCGACGGGAAACGCCGCACCGCCGCTTCCGGCGGAGTCGAAGAGGGCGGAACAGCATCCTTTCCTTCGGAGCGAGAGCGTCCGGCGCGCTTCCGGGCGCGCTTGCAGAGGGAACGCGTAACGCACGCGAGCCTTCTAGCGCCGGACCGTCGAGCGGACCAAACTCTCAAGACTTACTTGAAGCTACCGACGGCCGTCGCCTCGTCGGAAAAGACCTCGAAAACCGTCAGCAGCTTCGTGATTTGCAGCAGGTCCTGAACCTTCTTCGTCAGGTTCAGGAGCTTGAGCTGTCCGGACTGGCCGGTGAGCGTCGTATAACCGCTCACGAGCGCGCCGAGGCCGGAACTGTCAATGTAGCTGACATCGGAGAGATTCAGGAGAATCTTCTTCTGCCCCTGACCAACCAAGTTCTGCAACAATTCCCGCAAAGTCGTGGTGGCCTCGCCCAAAACGATCCGGCCGTTCAGATCCACAACGGTAACACCATCCACTTGCCGATTCACCGCTTTCAGGCTCACTGTGACGCCCTCCTCACCGCATTGTTTCCGAGAGATACTTTACCATAGTAACTTCCATGCCGGAGGAGTCCATGCGCCGCATGGTGACCTCGTCCATCGAGGTTTTCACCAGGAAGACTCCGCGGCCGTGATCGAGCAGCAAATTGGCGGGATCGCACGGGTCGGGCAAGGAGGTGGGGTCGAAACCCTCACCTTCATCGCGCACGCAAATCACAATCCCCCCGTTGCGCACTTCCGCAGCCAGCGAAACTTTCTTCGTGGCGTCTCCGGCGTTGCCGTGAAACACGGCATTGGCCACCACCTCGCGGACCGCCAGGCTGATTTCAGTTTGCTGCTGCTCCGTGCAGCCGGCCTTCTGGGAAAAACGGCGGAGAATTCTGTCTGCCAGCTCCACGGTTCGATGTGTGCTCTCGAGAACCAAGGCCAGGCGTTCGGCCGGAAACATGACCTTTTGGCCCCGGTGGAGGCGCTTCAATGGCATCACAGTACCCCAGCACGAAAGTGTCGCAACCGCCGACTATTGTAACTGCAACCGGCCCACGCGTCCAGAGATTGGCTGGGAAAAAACGCTTCCGTGTGAGCGAAAACGCACCGCCGCCCCCGACCGGGCGAGGGCCGGACGGTATGAACGGCGGGCGGACTCAGAAGGGCCGCGGAACCCGCGGAAACGGGCTGTCCGAGCTGCCCGTATTGGGTGCGCCAGCGGCGGGAGGCGGGGGCAGCGGAGCCGCGGGAGGCGCTCCCAGAAGGCTGATTTCGTCGGCGGTAAACGTCAAATCTCTGTCGAGCTGCATTTCGAGCGACGTGCCGCGCAGGAGGCGCACTTCCGAGCCGCGCGTGAGCAGAACGGCGCTCAGCCCGGCGGCTGCCCCGATCCCGGCTCCAATCGCCGCGCCCTTGCCCCCGCCTGCGATGGCCCCAATGGTTGCTCCGGTCCCTCCGGTCTGAGCGATAGTCCCGGCGTCCTCGCCTTTGGTAGCTTCGCCTTCCACGGTCCCTTCCCCGGTGTCGCTCTCGTCCTCGAGCGTTTCCGTTCCGGAGCCGTCCACGGCGCTGACCGTGCCGCGGAAGTCGCGCGAGACGCCGTTGCGCAGCATCAGCGTGTCAAAGCGAAGATAGAGCTCGCCCCGCCCGCGAACCCGCCCCGGACGCTTCACCTGCGTGATCGTCCCGGTCACGTAGCTCCCCTCCGGGAGCACGATGCGGCTGTCCACGGAAATGGGGAACGACGTCTGGAGGTACACACGGTCCCCTACGTTCGACGTGCGGGTGCTGACGCTGTTGACCAGCACCAGCGGAATTCGTGTCCCGGTGCGGACGACATACTGCTTCGGCGCCGGCGGCTGCTGCGGTTCCTGCGCCAGCAGAATCCCCCCTCCGCTGACCAACGCCGCCCACGCCCATATCATTGCGCTTCTCATAACCCCTCCCTGCTTGCTTTCAGTATTACAAACCCCGCCCGCCGGCGCAAGTTTCGTTTGCGTTCGATGTTGGGGAGTTTGGGAAGAGCAAGCTGCGTCGAAAGGCAAGCGAAATGCTATAATGCGCCGGAGAGAAGAGGAACCCTCGCCCGACCACCTGCCCATGACCAAAGAAGAAGAAAGCGTTTTGCAGGCCAACGAGAATTTCTATCGCGCCCTCCAGGAGCTGAGCCTGGAAGCCATGGAAGCGGTTTGGCTCCCCGCAGACTGGGTGCGCTGCATTCACCCCGGCTGGGACGTGCTCGAAGGATGGGAAGCGGTCCGCGAAAGCTGGCAGCATATCTTCGCCAACACGCAATTCATGCGGGTGGTGGTCGGAGTCCAGGCCATGCGGATCGAACAGTCGGTGGCCTGGGTGAGCTGTTCGGAAAAGATTATGAGCGACGCCGAG
>CAYWWM010000261.1:3893-4838 GCA_964461735.1 uncultured Solibacteraceae bacterium
GGCCGCCGGCGAGGTCGTGCAGTAGACGCACTGACCTGAGAAAGTAGGTTAGCGTTGAATAATGAGGACGCCCGAGTGTCAAATGATAAGAACGAAAAACGGGATTCTGAACCTGTCGCCCATGGAGATGTTTCGGTGCGCTTCTTCCAAGACCGGCGAGCGCGGGCGGACTTCAAAGCCTTTGACCGAATCATGAAGCGCCGCCGCGGAAAGCCGCCTCGCGCAGGCGATGAAATGCCGGCAAAGAAACCGGCCTAGTCGGAGATTTGCTCGTAAGAGAACTTGGGAATTTCAGCTCGGTCGCGCGCGTGTTCGATGGTGATTCCGCAGACATCGCCCTTGGAATCGAGATCCAGGAGCGTGTTTTCATCGAGATCTCTCGTCTCCGCAACCTCGACGGTGCGGAACTCGATGTAGAGGGTGTCCGTGTCCTGAAAATACTTAATCTTCATAGCTTGAACGACCGATCAAAGAATGCGTTGTGGACCGTTTCTCCATCCGGTAGTAGTATAACCCGCAAATACCTTCCGTGCATTTCCTCAATCGGCGCCCACCGTCGAATGCGGCCATCGGTTTGAATGACCTCCTTGACGGGATACTCAACCACCTGCTGAACCCACTCCATACGGATCATCGCTCGATCCGCCCGTTTCCGCATTGCCTGAAAGTACTCAGTGAATTTCACGGCCTCGATTCCGATAGCTGCGTCTAGCCGGGCAGTCGCGCCGGGGGCAGTTCTGCCCGGTAGTTTCCCGAAGCGACTTCGTGGAACGCCGCGAGCAACTGCTCGTGCAGAATCCCGTTGCTGGCCAGGATGCTTGGACTGTCGAGGCGGTGCGGGCGGCCTTGCGCGTCGGTCATGCGCCCTCCGGCTTCCTCGACCAGGAGCCGTCCGGCGGCGAGGTCCCACGGCTGGAGGTGAAACTCCCAGAAGCAGTCCATCCG
>CAYWWM010000262.1:0-4834 GCA_964461735.1 uncultured Solibacteraceae bacterium
ATGTTCGCGGCGCTGGTGGGACCGCGCCTGTTCCGGCAGGTGGGGCGGTCGCGCGTGACGGCGGCGCGGGCGCAGATCAACTCCTTCCAGACCGCGCTCGGCGCCTACAAGCTCGATACCAGCAGATTCCCGACGACCGAGCAGGGACTCGAAGCGCTGCGCCGCCAGCCCGACGGCGTGCCGCGCTGGGACGGGCCGTATCTGCCGCAGGAGATTCCCTTCGACCCGTGGGGCAATGCCTTTGTGTACAAGTTTCCCGGCGAGCACGGCGATGAGCCGGACATTGTGTCGCTCGGCGCGGACGGCGAGCCGGGCGGCGAGGGAGAGGATGCCGACGTGGTCAGTTGGAGTACGCGGTGAAAGACGGTGAGTGGTGAGTGGTGAATCGTGAGTGGGAAGAACGAGATGAACCATAGGTGGCCAATGAGAATCAGGAAACAGAGGAGCAGGAAACTCTTGCGTCCTTCGTCGCTTCCTTCCACTACCCACCACTCACCACTCACTACTCACCAGGATGTGGGAGTGACGCTCCTCGAATTGCTCGTCGTAATCGCGCTGGCGTCGGTGCTGCTCGCGCTCGTCTTTCCGTCGGTGGGCGCGGGGCTGCGGACGTTGGAGTTGCGCTCGGCGGCGCAGCGGCTGGCTGCCTCGGCCCGCTACGCGCGCGAGCAAGCCATCCACCGGCAGCGGTTCTATGAACTCGAGATTGACGCGGAAGCGGGAACGATCTCCGTGGGCGACCTCGAACGAAACGGTCCCGCCTTGGCGGGATCGGCACAGGCGCGGCGCAGCTTTGAGCTGCCCGCGACGGTGCGCGTCGAGCGGATTTCGCCGGAGGAATCCGGCGGCGCGTCGCGACGCCGTTTCCTGTTTTCGCCCGACGGCGCCGCGCCCGCGTTTGAAATCGTATTGGGGAATGACCGGCGGCAAGTGGTTGTGACGAGCGACCCGTTGACGGGTTTTCCGAGGATCGCTGAGCTATGAGACTTGATTCGAACCCTCTGGTCTTCGTAAGGGCACGACTTCAGTCGTGCCGTATCTCCGACGGAATCAAGCCGGCTTTAGCCGCTGCGGTTTGTTGTCCTCAAAGACTTAGCTCAGGGGCTAAAGCCCTCTCCGAAAAAAGTGTGTTGTCGGCATGGCTGAAGCCATGCCCTTACGATGCCTCAACGACCGTGCGCGGGACCCAACGCGGCTTCACGCTCTTGGAAGCCCTGGTGGCGACAGCGGTTCTGGGGGCTGCGGTGGCCGCACTGCTCGGGTTGCTCTCCGGGTCGCTGCGCAACGCCGCGCGTATCGAAGCCCCGGAGCAGGCTCTGCTGCTCGGCCAGAGCAAACTGAATGAATTGATTTCCGCTGGCGTGAGCGAGACAACCGGCGAAACGAGACCTCTGCCCTTCGATCAGACCCTCGCGGGCCGCTGGGACGAGCGGTTCCGCTGGGAGGCCCGCGCGCTGCGCTTCCGGCCTGCCGCCAGTGCAGCCGAAGGGTCGTCGCTCGAGCGCACGCCGGGGGAAATCCTCCTGGCGCGAATTACGCTCGATGTGTTTTGGCGAACGGCAAACGAGCAAACAGAGCGAAAGCTTTCGTTCGAGACCTATCAGTTGCGGGTGGAGCCGGCGGAGTAGGAAGAATGAGGGAACAGGGAACAGGGAACAGGGAACAGAAGAACGCCGAAGCCGGCGTTACGCTGCTCGAACTGCTCGTCTCGGTCACAATCGTGTCACTGCTCGCAACGACGGCGTTGTTTGCCTGGCGCGCGGGCATCTCAGCCTGGGAGAAGGCCGGAACGCAACTGGAAGAAGACCGGCGCGTGCTCGCTGTGCACCAGCTCCTGCAGGAGCAGATCGCTTCGATGGTTCCCTACGAGGCGCGGGCGGAGCGAGGCCGCACGGTGTTCTTTCAGGGAGAGGGGCAAACGGCGCGGTTCATCAGCCGCTATTCGCTCCAGCAGCGCTCCGCCTCGGGCCTCTTTCTCGTCGAGTATCACGTGACGGCGCAGCCGGACCCCACCCCTGCGACTCCGCTCGACCCCGCTGGGGACAAACCGCTCCGGCCAGGCAAGCGGTTGCTCCTCCGGGAGACGCCGGTTCGGGGGAGCGAGGATCTGGGCGCGTTGATTGGGGACATCGAACCGCAGCCGGACGGCTTCCGCCTGCGGCTGCCGGTGTTCGAGCGCGATGCCAGCACGGTGGTGCTGCTCGAAGGGCTTCAGGACTGCCGGTTTGAATACTTCCGCCTGACACCCAACGCAGCGCCCGACGGCCCATTGGGAACCTGGACCGACGAGTGGGTCAGCCGCGCCAACGAGGTCCCCGCGGCCTTGCGCCTCCACATCGTGTCGGCGGAGGATTTGGGCGACCTGAAGCCGGGGACGATCGTGGTGGGGATCCGGAATTTCACGTGGCAGCCGCCGCCGAGGGCACAAGGCATCCAGGGCATTCTGGAGATGCTGGGGATCCGGACGCGATGAAGCAGACGGGACTACAGCCGAGGAACCAACGCGGCATCGCATTGCTGGCCGCGCTGTGGCTCGCGCTGGCGCTGAGCGCCCTGGCGCTGGCCACCTCCTACCTGGTCCGCACGGAAATCGAAGCGGCAGGCAACCGCATCGAGGCCACCCAAGGCTACTTCCTGGCTCGGGGCGGGATCGAGGCCGCGGTGAATACGATTGCCCGATTCACGTTCCTGTCGCCCGCGGCCCGTGGTGGGTCCGACGGGGGGCCGGAGTTCGTGCCGGGACAGCGGTGGCTGCCGTATGAATTTCCCGGCGGGCGATGCGTCGTCGAGGTCGTCCCGGAAAACGCGAAATTGAACGTCAATTTGGCGCCGCCGGAGCAGCTGGCGGCGCTGTTCCGCGCGCTCGGAGTCTCCCCGGCGGAGAGCGCCGAGCTGGGGCGGGCGATCGAGGACTGGCGGCTCCCGCGCCCCTCGGAGGCGGGGAGCGTGTTCGACGCCTACTATGCGTCGCTCTCGCCTCCCTATCGGGCCGGGCACGCGCCGCTAGCGCAACTCGAGGAACTGCTGCTGGTCAAGGGGATGAGCCGGGACTTGTTTTTTGGGGGCATGGAGGAAACCCGCGCGGGCCGGTGGCTGCGCCGCCCGCCGCTCGCCGACCTGCTGACCGTCGCGCCGACGGGCGGAGTGGTGAATGTGAATTACGCCCCGCGCGAAGTGCTGCTCGCGTTGCCCGGCTGGAATGAGGCGTTCGCCGCCACCGTGATGGGCGTGCGCGAGCGCACCCCGTTTGAGTCCGTGAACGAGCTCCAGGCCCTGGGACCCACCGTCGGAGGAGCGAGTCTGACCACCGTCCCGGGATCCTCCTTCACGCTCACGGCAACCTGCGTTCCGGAGGAGGGGACGGTGCGCCGGTCCGTCCGCGCGCTGCTCGAGATCACGGCAAGCCAGCCGCTCTATCACCAGGTGACTGGGTGGTGGGACCACTGGCCGTTCCCGAACGAGCCGCCGGAGGCGCTGCTGCGCGGACGTCCGGGAGACCGGCAATAGGAGACGGAAGACGCACATGATCGGGTCATGGATGCAAACTGGAATCGGAATTGATTGCGCGGATGAGACGCGAAACGACACCGAGGTGTCGTTCCGCGCGGTCTGCGTCCGGCGCCAGTGGAACCGGCTGCGCATCGTGGACCGCCTGGAAATTCCCGAGTACCGGAAACTCGAGCCGGCCGAGTGCGGGCGGCTCTACCGCGCGTTTTTGCGCAAGCACGGGTTGCGCGCTCCGCAGACGGTCGTGGCGCTGCCGCGCTCGACTGCGCTATTGCGCGCGCTCACGCTGCCGCAGACCGTCGGGAAGGAACTGGGGCAAGCCATCGAGTACCAATTGGACAGCCTCCATCCGTTCGAGGAAGGAAGCGTCTATTGGGACTACGCCGGGTGGTGTTGGCCGGCACCGGGCTGGTGGGAAAGGCTCGCGGCCAACCCCGCGGAGTCGGCCGCAGGGCACCTCGAAACTGTCCTCGGAATCGCCGAGCGGAAGGCCGTGGACGCGCTCGCCGGCTGGTTTGAAGAAGCGGGAATCCCGGTCTCGCAGTTTGGCGTGAGCGCCGCTCTGTGGATCGCGGCACTCTGGCCTCGCCTGAAGGCGGCCTTCCCGGACGCTCCGGCTCTGCTTCTTCTGAACGCACGCGGCGAGAGCGCCGAGATCATTGGCTTTGGCCCGGGACGGGAACTGGTCTGGCAGGAAGTGACAGCGGAAGCCAACGCAGCGGCGGACGGTTTGGGGAACGAGGTGCAGCACAAGCTGGAACTTGCGCGCTCGGCGCTGCGCGTGTTGCCGGACGAACGGCCGCCGCTGGTGGTCTGCGGAAACGGGGCGGATGCCGCATTGGCTTGGGCGACGGATCTGCCATTCCAGATCGTTTCGGCGGAGCCGCTTCTGACCGTGACCACCGGCAGCGGCGCAGGCATGGATCGGACCGAAGGCAGGCCGGCGCTCGTGGCGGCGCTGGCCGCGGCGAGCGCGAGACCGTTGCTGCCGCTCAACCTGCTGCCGGCGGAAAAACGCACCTACGAATCGCCCCTGGTCCACGCGCCGACCTACGCGTTGGTGGGGCTGGTGATGCTGCTGGCCGCGGCGCTGGGCGTGCGGGGGCCGTTTCAGGACTGGCTCTACAGCCTTCACCTGGAGCGGGAGATGGAGGGGCTGCGGCCGCAGTTACAGCAGCTCGAAGTGGTGCAGGCCAGCGCCGAGGCCGCACGGGAGCGGTTGCGCTTGCTGGCGGGCGCGTGGCAATCGTCGTCGCTGCCGCTCGAAATCCTGAGCGAGCTAACGCGAATTCTGCCAGAGGACGTCTGGCTCTAGCAGCTCCAATAC
>CAYWWM010000263.1:0-4813 GCA_964461735.1 uncultured Solibacteraceae bacterium
CACCGAGATCGAAACTCGCGCGCGCGAATATCTCGACCGCATCGCCGCGCTCGGTGGGATGCTGCGCGCCATCGAGTCCGGCTTCGTGCAGCGCGAGATTCAGGAATCCGCGTTCCAGACGCAGCGCGAGATCGAGAGCGGCCGGCGCGTCATTGTCGGCGTCAACCGCTACGAGCTTCCCGCCACGGAACCGTACCCGGTCCTGCGCGTGGACCCTGCACTCGAAGCGGCTCAGGTCGCGCGCCTGCGGAAGCTGCGCGCCGAGCGCGACCCACGCCGCGTGCAGGAAGCCTTGTCTCGTGTCGAAGCGGCCGCTCGCGGCGCGGAGAATCTCCTGCCGCCGATCCTGGCCGCCGTGGAAGCGCTCGCCACCGTCGGCGAGATCGCCGACGCGCTGCGGCGCGTCTTCGGCGAGCACCGCGAGGCGGTGGTGATTTAACCACCGAGGCATGGATGGCACGGAGAAGAGAAAAGTCAGAAGCCAATAAGTTTTCCTTCGTGGTATAATGTTTCAATTTTGAGCGTTGAGGTACTGCGTGATCGCCTGTAAATCGCTTGGCCGTGCGTCCACCGTTCTCGGCTTAGCCGCTTGCGTCAGCCTGCCCGCATGGGCGCAGAACCCGTGCATTTTGGTTCGGCCGAATGACGTGCTCGGGGTGGCTGCGCCGCCATCGGCTGGCGCGCCCTGCCTGCCTCCGTTGACGAGGAGTGAGCGGCTGAAAGACTACCTCCACTCGACGATCGGGCGCGAAGCGCTGCTCGGCACGCTGGCGGCGTCGGGCATCGCACAGGCTCGGAATAGCCCTTCCATCTGGGAGAGAGAGATGGAAGGCTACGGCGCGCGCTACGCCTCGCGCTTCGCCAAAACCGTTGCCAACAACACCATCCGCCTGGGCGTCGAATCGGCGCTCGGCGAAGACTCCCGCTATTTCGCTTCTCCCCGCCGCGAAACCGGCCGCCGCGTCGCGCACGTGTTTCGGACGACGCTCTTTGCCCGCAAAGCAGACGGACGCCAGACGCTCGCCGTGGGCCGCCTCGCCGGGGCCTTCGGCAGCGGATTGGTCTCGCGCACCTGGCAGCCCGAGGGCCACAACGGGATTGGGCGCGGCCTGCAAAGCGGCGCCGTCTCCTTCAGCTTCGACTTCGCCTCAAACGCCTTCCGGGAATTCTGGCCGGATCTCAGGAAGCGGCTGCCGTTTTGATTCCAGGTGATAGTGGGTGTTTTTCCGTTCCCTCCATACTCCTGTCGGCCCGCTACTTCCAAGCTCGAGCCAAGAAGGTGGATTTCCAATCATTGCCACTGTCAATAAATTGGCAGTATCATAACTGATAGATACAATATAACTTGGTAATTTTTTAGGGAATGGGCAACCTTCTGGCTGGGTATGCCTCTAATGGGTTGGAGAGTGCGGATGAGAATGAACTGAAACCTTCTGAATGCCAGTTGCATCTAAGGCATCGAACGGGCGCGAGGGGGGATTGGAGACTACGATGGCTAACGGCAGAAACAAAGTGAAAACCGGCGAGCGGCAACTGCGGCAGATGTTGCAGGAAAAATCCACGGAACTGCGTGCACAGCTTGGAGTTCCGGCGGCGCACCCGGTGCTCCATGCGGTGGCCGATCCCTTCGACTCGGCGGACTGGGCGGAGAAGAGCCACGAAGAGTGGATCTTCTTGCAAAAGAACAACTTCGACATGGCGCTGCTGCGCGAAATCGAGGGCGCGCTGGAACGGCTGGGCGACGGTACCTACGGGACTTGCATGGACTGCGGCCTGCCCGTCTCCCGCAAGCGCCTAGAAGCGCTGCCTTGGGCGCGGTATTGCGTCACCTGCCAGGATCGCTACCAGTCGGGTAGCAACTGATCTCTTGTGTGAGCTTCCCCCCGGCTCCTCATGTGCAGGTTGATCCGACTGCCTTTCTTCTTCGGATTTTCCGGTTATTGCTAGGGATGCCTACCCACATCGTATCCCCCTGGGGGATACGATGTGGGTAGGCTATCCATTTCCTCTTGACGCCTTGCCAGGCTAACTATAGAATTTCATTTTTTGCATTTTCCCCTTTTAGCTGGCTGACCGATCCAGGTTGGTCTAGACTAGACCCGTTTCCCGGGAGCTGCATCGTAGCAGCGTTTGCGATTGTGCACATTACTAAAGAACTTGCCGTGACTTTCATAAGATCCACCATCCGTGAAAGGGGTCCTGCCGACGAGTTGGTCACTATCATGTCAATGATGCGGCTTGGCAGAGTAGCCTCCTCGTGCCTTTTGCTGGCCTTGGTGCTTTGTCCGATGACATATGGGCAGACGCCACGCGGCGCGACTTTCGGAACGGTCATCCCGATCGGATCGGGCGACCAACAACGAAGTGGTCACGCTGACCAATCCGATTCATCCGCGAGATACCCTCACGATCTTTCTAACAGGCCTCGGCGTAACCTCCCCCGCGGTGCAGACCGGTGCCGCTTCGCCGTCGGGTCCTCTCGCCAGCGCCTTGCTGGAGCCGTCCGTGAGCCTGGCGGACGACCGCTCGCGGTGTTATTTGCCGTCCTAGTCCCCGGTTTGGCGGGAGTTTATGAAATCAACGCGGTGGTTCCCGACACGGTGCCCGAGGGATGACGATAGAGCAGGGGTCGTATGCGACGACTTTGCAGGTTCGCGTGGTGAGATAGCCCAAGCGACACGGGTAAGTTCAAGGAGAAGAGAATCGTCATGAAACGGTTTGCTCGTTGCGGACCAGCACCCAGCCTGGCTCGTGGAGGCTGGGCGCAGCGCTTAGAACTGGGCGGGTTGGGCGGATACGGTATCCAAGCTGGGCTCACGGCCAAGACCGCAAGTGCTGAGGCGGAGACCGGCTTTCGGTCTGGAGGGGCTTGGGGAATCGTGGGGACGGACAACATGTATTCCCACATCAGCGGTGAGCTGCGCTACCTGTACAGGTGGAGCGACTTGCGCGTGGAGTCGGGGGGCCAGAAAGCCAGCTTTGCGGGGCGCTCGCACATCATCAACTATGATTTCCAGTTTCACACCCAGCCGCGGGAAGCCCGCGTGCGGCCCTTTGTCGCGGTTGGCGCGGGAATCAAGTTCTTCCAGGGCACTGGAGTGGAAAGAGCCTTTCAACCTCTGAGCCAATTCGTTCTGCTGACGAAGAAAGACCAGACTGTTGCACTCATTTCGGTCGGGGGCGGGGTCAAGTGGGCTTACGGCAATCGCTTGAGCCTTCGCTTTGAGGTGCGGAACTACATCACGCCTTTGCCGACGGAGGTTCTGGTACCTGCTCCGGGAGCTTCCGTCTCCGGGTGGCTGCATGACATCTTGCCCCTGGTCGGTCTCTCTTATAGATTTTAGGAGTCGCTGGCAAGGCGCCGGCCTTTCCCGGTCCGGCTGCTCACCAACATGCGAGCGCCTAACCGTTTTGCCCTCCGCTGAGCCCGCAGGTTCATGGCTCTTGTCCAGTGTCTCAAGACCCACTCCCGGTTCTGTTCCGTAGTGTTCCCCGGGAGGAAGACGGTCTCGGGAACCCGGGCTCTGACCCACCATTCCTGAGCCGGTCGAAGCAATCGCCTCAGGATATGAATTTGCGGTTTGGTGGACGCGGGAGCCAGTTTTCTTTCCTCTCTCTCCTGAGCACCAGGCAGACCGGGAGGGAGCTTGCGGGGTGAAGCCGAACCGCTGTGGAGTCCCGTGGCGCCATCCTGTCCGATCCAGCGAGGCCTCCATCCATTTTCGTTCCTAGGCCGTTTCATACCGTAGGGGGAAGAAGGAAAAATTGTCCCGGAAACGGTGAGGCTGCCCTCCTGTCCCCGCCAAGGAAGACCAACATCGCCAGGCCTTAACTGAAACTTATTATCGCCGTGGCCTCGTCCTCAAACACTTCAAAAACGCTGGACGTTTTTGTGATCTGTAAAAGATCGCGGACCTTCGGGGTCAAATTCACGAGCTTGAGTTGCCCTTGTTGGCTCTCGACGACAGTTAATCCACCCACCAGAGCCCCTAGCCCGGAACTGTCCACATACTTCACATTCGCCATATTCAACAGAATTTTTTTCTGGCCGCGCTCCAACAAATCCCTCAGAGCTTGACGCAGGATGTTGCTCGCCGTGCCGAGAACAATTTGGCCACTCAGATCTACCACGGTTACTTCATCCACCTGCCGATCGCTCACCTCCAAGGTAATCACTGGTTTCTCCTCCTCAACGCAGTTTTTCACAGATACTGGAGATTGACCGTCGCTACAACCGAGGCGGACCAAGAGTCCGCCACCTCCTAAAAATCAGTGCTGCCGTGCTAGGACCAGTATCCGTAGAATGAACCTCAAAATTGAGGTCTCAAACCATATCCCACGAACGAGTTACGCCGTCCCCCCCCATAATTGTTTGCCGAAACATCGGGTTTCTCGATGAGGTGAGAAATCCATGCTGACTTGTGATCATATACCCGCTTGCGCAAAGTCTTCAAGGCAAAACAAACATCTCAATCAGTGGCTCCCGGATCTCGTGGCCTTCCGTGCGCTTTTCAAACAGGAGATGGAAAATGGCGAGACCGATTAGACATGATGGTGTGCTTTACAAAAGGTCGGGGTCACGAATTTGGTGAATGCGGTAGTGGAACCGAGACCGCAAACGCCGCTTCGAGTCCTCGCACACGGAGGATTGGCAGGAGGCACAAGAAAAAACTCCGCCAGTGTCTCCAGGCACAATATGAAAACGTCCCTCAGTGTGTTCGCAAAGGCAAGGAAATCACGTTTAACCAGTGAGTGGTTTTCCTGGAGAATTACTCCAAGCCTCCCATTCGAGCAGCCAAGACGCACGTGGCGA
>CAYWWM010000264.1:0-4801 GCA_964461735.1 uncultured Solibacteraceae bacterium
GAGCCGCCACGGCCCGGGGCCTCAAACCGATCATCGGCTGCGAAGCCTACATCTCCCAGAAAGGCCGCTTCTGCCGGGACGAGAGCGATCATTATAACCACCTCGTCTTGCTTTGCGCCAATCAGACGGGCTACCGCAACCTGATTCAGCTTGTCTCTTCGGGCTATCTCGAAGGCTTCTACTACAAGCCGCGGGTGGACAAGGACCTGCTGGCGCGGCACTCCGAGGGACTGATTGCGCTCTCGGCCTGCCTGCGCGGCGAGGTCGCCGAAGCGCTGCTCGCCGACAATATGGACGAAGCCCGCCGCGTCTCCTACCAGTTGCAGGACATCTTCGGGAAGAACAACTTTTTCCTCGAAATGCAGGACCAGGGACTGGAACAGGAAAAACTCATCAATCCGCGCCTGGTGGAGCTCTCGAGCCAGACCGGCATTCCGCTCGTCGCCACCAACGACTCCCATTACCTCTGCGAGGACGACGCCGAGGCCCACGACATGCTGCTGTGTATCCAGACCGGGCGCACACGCGGCGACTCGAAGCGCCTGCGGTTCGCCAACAACCAGTTCTATGTGAAGTCGGCGGAGGAGATGAGTCGCGTCTTCGCCGAGCTGCCCGATGCGCTCGCCCGCACCGTCGAGATTGCGGAGCGCTGCGAGCTGCAGCTCGAAAAGGTGTCGCATCCGTTTCCGAACTTCGAGGTCCCGCCGGGCGAAACGCTCGACAGCTACTTCGAGAAAGTCACCCGCCGGGGATTCGAGAGCCGGCGGGCGCGCCTGGAAGAGCTCGCTGGCCGCGGGCTGCTGCGCCGCGGCCTCGGCGAGTATGCGGAACGCCTGGAGCGCGAAATCCGAACCATCCAGCAGATGCAGTTTTCCGGCTATTTCCTGATCGTCTGGGACTTCGTGCGCTTCGCCAAAGAACGGAAGATTCCGGTCGGCCCCGGGCGCGGCTCGGCTGCCGGGAGCCTGGTCTCCTATTCGCTCGGCATCACCGATCTGGACCCCTTGCAGCACAACCTGCTCTTCGAGCGCTTCCTCAATCCCGAGCGCATCTCCCTGCCCGACATTGACATTGACTTCTGCATGAACCGCCGCGGCGAAGTGATCGAGTACGTCACGCAGAAGTACGGCCGCGAGAACGTCGCCCAGATCATCACCTTCGGGACCATGGCGGCCAAGGCGGCGCTCAAGGACGTCGCCCGCGCCATGGAGATTCCCTATGGCGAGGCTGACCGCCTCGCCAAGCTCGTCCCGAACCAGTTGAACATTTCGTTGCAGGAGGCGCTGCAGCAGTCCCTGCCGCTGGCCAGCCTGGTGGAGCGCGAGCCGCGCATCAAAGAGCTGGTCGAGGTGGCTCAGAAGCTCGAAGGCATGGTGCGGCACGCCTCGACGCACGCCGCAGGCGTGGTCATCTCACCGCAGCCGCTGCACCAGCTCGTCCCGCTCTACAAGACGAACAAAGACGAAATCGTCACGCAGTACGACATGAACGGCCTCGAGGCCATCGGCCTGCTCAAGATGGATTTCCTCGGCCTCACCACGCTGACCGTCATTGACGACACGCTGCGGATGATCGAAACCACGCGCGGCGAGCAGCTCGACCTCGACCGCATTCCGTTCGACGACGCCCCGACTTACGAGGTTTTCTCGAACGGCCTCACCAGCGGCGTGTTTCAGTTCGAGTCGAGCGGCATGCGGAGCATCCTGCGCCGCTACCGTCCTACGCAGCTCGAAGACCTGACCGCGCTGAACGCGCTCTACCGCCCCGGCCCGCTCCAAGGCGGCATGATTGACGACTTCATCTCCCGCAAGCATGGACAGAAACCGATCACTTACGACCTGCCGGAGCTGGAAGAAATCCTGGCGGAAACTTTGGGGGTGATCGTCTATCAGGAACAGGTCATGCAGATCGCCAACCGGCTGGCCGGGTTCAGCCTGGGTCAGGCCGACCTGCTGCGGCGCGCCATGGGCAAGAAAAAGCCGGCGGAGATGGCGGCGTTGCGCGACCGTTTTGTCCACGGGGCGGTCGAGCGCGGCTACCCGGAGAAGAAGGTCATCCGAGTCTTCGACCTGATGGAGCAGTTCGCCGGCTACGGCTTCAACAAGTCCCACTCCGCCGCCTACGCCGTGCTCGCTTACGTGACGGCCTATCTGAAGGCCCACTATTCCGTGGAGTTCATGGCGGCGCTGCTGACGTGCGAAACCGGCAACACGGATAAGATCGTGCAGTACGTCAACGAATGCCGCGACCGCGGCATCGCGCTGCTGCCGCCCGACATCCAGACCGGGCTTTGGCACTTCACTCCCGCGGGCGATGCCATCCGCTTCGGTTTGGGCGCCATCAAAAACGTCGGCCGCAACACCGTGGACGCCCTGGTGGCCGCCCGCCAGGACGGCGGACCGTTCGCTTCCCTTTTCGAATTCTGCGAACGGGTGGACCCGCGCGCGCTCAACAAACGCGTGCTCGAAAGCATGGTCAAGGCCGGCGCCATGGACGGGGACATGAACGGCTGGGGCGCCAGCCGCGCACAGTTGTTCGCCGTGATTGACCGCGCCATGGAATCCGGCCAGAAGCTCCAGCGCACCCGCGAATCCGGCCAGCACGACTTGTTCGGCGCCGCCGGGCAGCCCGCCTTGGAAACCGCCCCGCTTCCCGAGGTTCCCGACTGGCCCGAATCGCAGAAGCTGGCGGGCGAAAAGGAAGTTCTTGGCCTGTACCTGACCGGGCATCCGCTGCGCGACTACGAGACCAAGCTCCGCGACCTCGGCACGGTCGAGACCACCCGCCTCGCTGAACTTCCCTCGCAGCAGGAAGTCACCACTGCCGGCATTCTGGTCGCCGTGCGCACCGCCCGCAGCAAGCGCGGCGAACTCTACGCCACCGGAACTTTGGAGGACCTGAAGGGCGCAGTCGAGTTGCTGGTCTTTCCGGAGGCCTACCGGCGCCTGAGCGATTTGTGGCAGCAGGACGCCATCGTGTACGTCAAGGGCCGGCTGCAAATCGAGGAGAACTCGCCGCCGCGCGTGGTCGTTGCGGATTTGGCGCCGCTCGATTCGGTCGAGCCGGCGCTGGCGTCGGCCGTGGTCATCCGCGTGCGCCTGGGCCGCCCGGAAAAGAAGAACGGGAGCATTGCCCGCCGGCTCCTCGAAGTGTTCGACGAAAAACCCGGCGAGGCCATGGTGCGCTTCGAGCTCGAGCGCGAAGGGGATTTTGAAGCCCTGCTCGAACCGGACCGGCGCGTCCGGCCCGATGCGGAGTTCGTTTCGCGCGTGCAGGAAATCTGCGGCAGAAACTCGGTGCGGCTGATCTGACAGACTTGCCGCGGAGGCGCCCAAGCACAGAGAGAAATCCCGCTGCAGACATCAGGATATTGAAAGAAGGCAATGCCGCAGCCCCAGTTTAAGGAAACCCATTGGACTCTGAACAAGCCCGCGAGGAACTGAAAAGGATCGAGCAGGAGATCGAGACGCTTGGCAAGGGATCATCTCCCGACAACACCGAGCGGCGCCTCCGGGAGCTGCGGCGCCAGGTCGAGCGGCTCCAGGTCGAGCTGGGACAGACGTCCGCCTGGAGCCGCGTCCGGATCGCGCGCCACCAGCAGCGGCCGCAAACGCTGGACTACATCAAGCTCCTCTTTCAGGACTTCACGGAAATCCACGGCGACCGTGCCTTCGGCGACGACCCGGCGCTGGTGGCGGGGATGGCCTGGTTCCATGGCGAGCCGGTGACCATCATCGGCCACCAGAAGGGCCACGACACGCAGCAGAAAGTCCATCGCAATTTCGGGATGCCGAAGCCGGAAGGCTATCGCAAGGCGCTGCGCGTGATGCGGCTGGCGGCGAAGTTCCGCCGCCCGATCTTCACGTTCGTGGACACGCCCGGCGCGTATCCCGGCATTGACTCCGAGGAGCGCGGACAGGCCGAAGCCATCGCGCACAACCTGCGCGAGATGGCTCGCATTCCCGTTCCCATCATCGTGACCGTCACGGGCGAAGGCGGCAGCGGCGGGGCGCTCGCCATCGCGGTCGGCGACCGCATCCTGATGCTCGAAAACTCAGTCTACAGCGTGATCTCGCCCGAGGGCTGCGCCTCGATCACGTGGCGCGACAGCGCCAAGGCCGAGCAGGCCGCCGAGGCGCTCAAGATGACCGCCCCGGATTTGCAGGGTATGGGAATCGCGGACCAGATCGTTCCCGAGCCGCCCGGCGGCGCCCACACCGACCCCGAAGGGATGGCCCAACTGCTCGCCCCGCCGCTCGAAGCCGCGCTCCGCGAGCTGCGCGCTTTGTCTGTCTCCGAGCTGCTTGAAAAGCGCTACCAGAAATTCCGCCTGATGGGCCAGTTCTTCCGGGAGGCCGGGGGATGACTCAGTCCTTACTCTGATTCCAGCCACTTCGCAAAGTCTCTCGCGCCGTGGAGGAACGCCAGAATGTCGATTTTGTCCGCGTGGACTTCGTAGATCAGCCGATACGGCGGCACGAAAATCTCGCGGATGGAAGGAATCTCCAATTCGGGAACGACCCTTCCCCGCTCACTGAAAGTAGCGAGAGAGGCGGCTGCTTTGAGCGCCCGTTCCAGCATTCCGTGAGCCGCGGGCAATGAATCTTCGGCAATGTAGCGGATGGCCTCGTCGAGCATGGCCTGCGCTTGCCGGGTCCAGATTACTTCGCGGCGCCGATGACCCATTTGCGACGAAGCGTTTCTACTACTTCTTCATGGGAGAGCGTGCGGCGTGCTTCCGCGTCCGCGCGACCCCGCTCCACCGCCTGGATTACATACAAGTGGTACAAAACATCGTCGA
>CAYWWM010000265.1:0-4794 GCA_964461735.1 uncultured Solibacteraceae bacterium
AGCCGGCTCTGAAGCACGAAGAGGATCGTGAGCTGGTGGGCACTTCGGGGGATTGAAGGTTAGCCACAGAGACACAGAGGCACGGAGAAACGAAGAAGTGAGTTTTGGAAATTAGCCACAGAGACACAGAAGGCACGGAGATAAACCTGTAGATTTTTGAACGGATTTTTCTCAGTGTCTCCGTGCCTCTGTGGCAAAATTGCTTTATGCCGATCTTTGAATATGTTTGCGAAGAGTGCAGCCGGCGCTTTGAGAAGCTCGTGCAGCGCAAGGCGGAAGCGGTCTGCTGTCCTTCCTGCGGGAGCGGCAGCGCCAGCTTGCAGTTCTCCGTGATTGCCTTGCCCGCCAAGAGCGACGCCGGCGCCCCCGCCGGTTCGAGCTGCGCTTGCACACCCACATCCTGCGGCTGCCATTGAGCCTCGGCAGCTATACCGTTTTCATAGTTGGTGTAGAGTGCCTGAGGACGTCAGGGCACGACTTCAGTCGTGCCGCCCGAGTCCGGCTAGCGGAGCGCTTCAGCGCCTGAGGTAAGTCTTTTCCTCAGCGTCGCAAAGACAAACCTCAGCGGCTGAAGCCGGGTTCGAGAGCTGCGATTTACGGCATCCCGGCTAGCCGGGATGCCCTGACGACTTCCCATCGCTATATACCAACGGTGAAAATACTCTAGCTAACCCCCTCCGGTCATCCCTAGGAGCCCTTCGGCTACGCTCAGGGTAATCTCCGCGACCCGAAACGCCATATTGATGGCGTTTCGCCCGCATTTCCGCTTCGCCGCGCGCGCCCAAGAAAGAAATGCGCTGCTCTCGCGTGAACTTCCCGACTCGCCCCAATCCGATTCGCCTTGACCAGCGCCGCTCGGCTATACTATTCTTCCTTCAACGGGGAAGGAATTTAATAAACTTTTCGACCGACAAGGGGGGAGAAGTATGCTCGCAAGCAGACGGGTTTCAGCCCGACGGGTTTCGGCCCGGCGGCAAATTCGCAGGGGAGCGGGTTTCAGCTTGATGGTGGCGCTGGTGGCAGCGTTCGCTGCATGGGTGGTCACGGGATTCGAGCCGACGGATTCGCAGCTCGCCCGGGCATCGCAAGACAGCGTACGGCAGCCTTCGGGCGCGCCCCAACTGATGCGGATGGATTCTTTGCCGGCAATGGACGGGGAGATGTGCCAATGGGTGCCGGCGAGCGCCAGTTCTGCTTTGTCGGCTTCCCTGTGGCAGCAGGGAGGAGGAGGCGCGCCCGCGTCAGCGGCGGCCCTGCGGGAAGAAATTCGCACGCGCAAGCCGCTGCGCATGATCCGCGACTCCTACGCCGCATACAGCTCCGTGGCGGTAGACATCGCCAACAATGAAGTGATTGTGACGGATGAGAATCTGTTCCAAGTTCTCGTCTACGACCGTTTGGCGAACACGCCGCCCACCGCCAGCATGACTGAGCCGAAGCGCATGCTCGGCGGCGAGGCCACCAAGATCGAATTCCAGTGCGGTCTCTACATTGACCCCCGGAACGGCGACATCTATGCGGTCAACAACGATACGATTGACACCCTGACAATCTTCAACCGGCAGGCCCGCGGCGACGTTCCGCCGACCCGCGAGCTCTACACGCCGCACGGCACCTTCGGCATCGCCGTGGACGAGGGCTCCCAGGAGATGTTCTTCACCATCCAGCACGACAGCGCCATCGTCGTGTATAAGAAGGATGCCGTCAAGGAAGCCCCCCCCATCCGGCTGATTCAGGGCGACCGGACGAAGCTGGCCGATCCGCACGGCATCGCGGTGGACCCCAAGAATGGGTTTATCTACGTCACGAATCACGGCTCGGTCAGTTCGCGCGACACGACGCGGCCAAGCGAAGGGAGCCTGGGCCGGGGCGGTAAGCCCAACTGGCCGCTCGGCCAGGACGTCGCGATTCCCGGCTCGGGCCGCCATGAGGGTCCCTCGATTACCGTCTATCAGAAGAACGCGCAGGGCGACGTGGCCCCGGTGCGCATCATCGCCGGTCCCAAGACCATGTTCAATTGGCCGACCGGCATCGCAGTGGACCCGGACCGCGATGAGTTGTTCATCTCCAACGACAATGGAGACGAGATTCTGGTGTTCCGCGCGTCATCGAACGGCGACGTAGCGCCCATCCGCGTGCTGAAAGGCCCCAACACGCAGATTGCGAATCCCACGGGCATTTATTTGGATCTCGTCAACAACGAACTGTGGGTGGCGAACTTTGGAAACCATACCGCAACCGTTTATCGGCGCGACGCCTCGGGCGATACGCCTCCGTTGCGGGCCATCCGAAGCGGCCCGAAGGACGCACCCACTCCGATGATCGGCAACCCGCACCCGGTCGCCTACGACACCAAGCGCGACGAAATTCTGGTTCCCAACTGAGTGTCGCATCCGCAGATTGCGGTGTTCGCCAGGTTGGCGGACGGCGGCGCCCGGCCGGTGCGCAGCATTGAAGGGCAGAAGAGTCTTCTCGGTCGCACCATGCATGCGATCGCTTACAACGAAGTCCGCGATGAGTTCGTGGTTCCCCAACAGTTTGGCCAGGCCATTCTGACTTTCCGCGGCGACGCCAACGGCGAGGCCGTGCCCGTTCGTGTGATTCAGGGGTCCCAGACGATGCTGGTCGAGCCCGACCGGCTGGCCATTGACCCTATGCACAATGAGATCTTTGTGCCGGAAGGCGACCAGGTGCTGGTTTTCCCCTTGCTCGGAACCGGGAACGTGGCGCCGATCCGGGTGCTCAAAGGTCCGGACACAGGATTGGGGGCGAGCTCCGTGGCCGTGGACCCCATCCATAATCTTCTCACCGTGGCCGGCGGCGGACGCGGCGGGACCAAGGTTTCGATCTTCGACCGGCAGGCCAACGGCAACACCAAACCGTTGCGAGTCATCACCGGAAATCGAACCCAACTGGGCCAGCTCGGCGGGCCGCACACGGTGTATGCTCCTACCGGCCGCATTCTCGTAACCATCCGCTCCCAGCAACAGTCCGGCGGGCTGGGCGAGCCCATGCACACCGATGAAGGCTTCGTCGGCGTCTGGAGCATCAATGACAACGGCAACGTGCCGCCGCGCTGGACCATCGGCGGACCGCAAGGCGTCTTGCAGATGGTTCGCGGCGTAGCCGTGAATCCCAACCACAAAGAGGTCGTTATCACGGATAAGCGGCTCAACGCGATTCTGACGTTCTATTTCCCAGAGCTGTTCATGTAAAGAACAGTTGTTAGTAGATAGTGGATAGTTGTTAGTTTCGGGCACGGCAGAAATGCCGTGCCCCACGCCCTCACCGGGATTTCATTGGGACGATGAAGAGAGCCGGAGGTGTGGCCTGCCATATTTTGGAAAACGCATATATTTTGAAAAAGCGTATAATGGCGGACGGGGGTTGGCAGGGTGGCGGTGCTACGCCATCCGATGAAACCTGAGGCCCGGATGAGAATACCGAGAGGCACTTTGCAAATGGGCTTTGCGGTTAGGGTTGTCCTCTTTGCGGAGCTCTGCTTCGCGCAGATGGCCGCCGCCGCCGCGCAGCAAGCTTCTCCGGCGGGCGGTCAAAACCGCGAAGTAGCTGCGGGCCTGCCGCGCGTCGCGGTCGGCGAGATCAACGGCAATCCCGGCTCGAACCTGATGGTGCCGCTCTACTTCACCCCCGATCCCAATCGGCCCTTGCGCTCGATCACCATCGAGCTCGATTACGTCTCGAATTCCCTGAAGTTCCAGAGCGCTGCTTCCGGAACCGCCGTCGAGCAGGCCGGAGCCACGCTCACCGCAACGCTCGCAGACGGCGCGCCCAATCCGCAGAACGTCACGCGGTCGAAGCTGCGCATCGCCGTCACCATCCCGGAATCGCAAGCCGGCAAGAGCATCCCCGACGGCCTGCTTTCTTTCCTCCTGTTCCGGGTTACGACGGAGGCCCGCGCGTTTGCCATCCGCTTGAACACCACCGTCGTCTCGGCACAGACGGCCCAAACTCCTCCCCAAACCGTCGCCAACGTGAGCACGCTTCCCGGCCTGGTCGTCGTCGAACAGGGCGACTTGCTCCCCGAGGCCACCTGCTTTTTCTTCACGCATTGAAAAGCAGGTTTCAGGTGTTAGGTGTCAGGTGTTAGGAAAAACCTTCCAAATCTTGCTTTTCTTCTCCCTCTTGACTGCTGACTTCTTGGCTTCTTTTCCTTCCCTACCCCCTCCCTGTCATCCCGAGCGGCTTGCCCTGAGCGTAGCCGAAGGGAGCGAGGGACCTGCACGTCTATTCCCTGTTCCCTCCCCTGTCTTCTCCTCTTCAAAAAAATCTGTGCAATCTGCGTAATCTGCGGATAAACTGTTTGGCAATTGTATGCCGCTGCAACCGGGGACCAAACTCGGGCCCTACGAAGTCGTCTCGCTGCTGGGCGCGGGCGGCATGGGCGAAGTCTACAAGGCGCGCGACACGCGCCTGGAGCGGTTCGTGGCGCTCAAAGTGCTCGCGCCGCATCTCACCCATCACTCCGAAGCCCGCGAACGTTTCGAGCGCGAAGCGAAAGCCGTCGCCAGTCTCAACCATCCGCATATCTGCGTGCTGTATGACATCGGGATGCAGGAAGTTGAAGTCGAGGAGTCAGAAGTCAGGAGCCAGGAGTCAGGAGTCAGTAGTCAGAAGCCAGGAGAAAAGCAGGTCCCTCTCCCGCCAAGGCGGGATCGGGATGACAGCGATGATAGAGATGACGGCGATGGCAGGGATGCCAGCGATGACCGCCGCATCCGGGTGGACTACCTGGTGCTCGAATATCTGGAAGGCGAGTCGCTGGCGCAGCGG
>CAYWWM010000266.1:0-4794 GCA_964461735.1 uncultured Solibacteraceae bacterium
CCGGGTGGACTACCTGGTGCTCGAATATCTGGAAGGCGAGTCGCTGGCGCAGCGGCTGCGCAAAGGGCCGCTGCCGCTCGATCTGGTGCTGCGCTACGCCACGGAAGTCGCCGACGCATTGGATAAAGCGCACCGCGCGGGCGTGACGCACCGCGACGTCAAGCCCGGCAACATCATCGTGACAAAAGAGGGAACGAAGCTGCTCGACTTCGGCCTGGCGAAGCTGAAGCAGGAGGTGGTGAACGCCACGGTGCCGGCTTCGGAGCGCCCGACCGTGCCCGGCGCGCTGACGCAGGGCGGCACCATCCTCGGCACGCTGCACTACATGTCGCCGGAGCAGTTGGAATCGAAAGAGGTGGACGGGCGCGCCGACATTTTTTCTTTTGGCGCCTGCGTTCACGAAATGCTGACTGGGAAGAAAGCGTTCCCGGGCGATACGCAAGCGAGCATCATCGCCAAGATTTTGGACCACACCCCGCCGCCCATTTCTTCGCTCGAACCTCCTGGAAAACTCTCGCCTCCCGCGCTCGATCGCCTCGTCGCGACCTGCCTTGCCAAAGACCGCGAAGACCGCTGGCAAGCGATGCGCGATGTGTGTAAGGAGTTGAGGTGGGTGAAGGAGGGCGGAGCGCAGGCCGCGGCGTCAGCCTCTGCGATACCTCAACGGAAAGTCCGTGATTCCCTCGGCTGGGTCGCCGCCATGATCTTTCTTGTCGTCGCGGTTGCGGCCCTCGCGCTTCCCTATTTCCGTCAGCCAGAAACGGCCACTCGGCCCGTCCGCTTTTCTATTTCTCCACCGGAGCATGCCGTCCTTTCCTGGCATCCATCTGTAGAGATTTCTCCCGATGGGAGCCAGGTAGCTTTTGTCGCTACCGTTGAGGACAAGCAATTTCTTTGGGTTCGGTCACTCGACTCCCTCCAGGCCCGTCCTTTGCCTGGAACGGAAGGAGCATTATTTCCGTTTTGGTCTCCAGACGGTCAGTACATAGCATTCTTTTCTGGAACGAAGCTGTACAAGATCGCTATCTCGGGCGGCTCTCCGCAAGCTGTGTGCGATGTGCCGGGGGATTATCCCGGCAGAGGAACATGGAACCAGGACGGCATCATTCTATTTGTGGTGGCAGGTGATGGACCACTGTATCAGGTATCAGCAGCGGGGGGCGAGGCAACGCCGGTGACCGATCTGGACGAGTCCAAGCAAGAGTTATGGCATTCCTCGCCTGATTTCTTGCCCGACGGCCGGCATTTTCTCTATTTGGCGCGCAGCTCAGTACCTGAAAACAATGCCGTCTATCTTGGATCGCTCGACTCGAGAGAAATTAGGCGTCTCTTTTCTGGTGCTACCTCTGCAAAATACGGGCCGCCAGGCTATTTGCTTTTCAGAAACCAGAGTACTCTAATGGCTCAACCCTTCGATGCGGCTCGCCTGGAACTTTCAGGCGAGCCTTTCCCAATAGTGGATACTGTGTACTACGATACGGAAGACGGGAATGTGGATTTTTCTGTCTCAACCAATGGTGTGTTGGCTTATCGCGGTGGGAGTCAGAGCACGCGATTGGTCTGGCTAGACAGAACCGGGAAGGAGATTCGCCCCGTTGGACCGGCCGGGGAATACCGGAATCCCAAAGTTTCCCCCGACGAAACACGGATTATGATCAACCGCGCCGATCCGCAGACCGGGAATAGCGACCTTTGGTTATACGATTTGGCGCGGGACACAGCTTCGCGCTTCACGTTCCACCCGGCCACCGAATCCGATGCTCTTTGGTCGCCGGATGGGCAGAATGTGGTCTTCTTCTCTAACCGAGACGGTACAACGGGCATTTATCAAAAACTCGCAAGCGGGGTTGGGCAGGAAGAAAATTTGGTGAAATCGGAGATTGCCAGATGGCCCCAAGATTGGTCATCGGACGGACGGTTTATCGTTTACGAAGCGCAAGATGCAACGACGAAGCTCGATTTGTGGGTGCTGCCTCTGTTTGGGGATCGGAAGCCATTCCCTTTTTTGCAAACCGAATTCTCCGAACGGGAAGGGCGGCTCTCCTCGAACGGGCGCTGGATGGCCTATGATTCGACGGAGTCCGGTAGGCGAGAGGTTTATGTCCAGTCGTTTCCAACCCCAGGGAGCAAGTGGCAAATCTCGACGGGAGGCGGCGTAAACCCTAGGTGGAGGCGAGACGGGAGGGAACTTTTCTATCTGACGGAAGACGGTCGCTTGATGGCGGTACCCGTTTCTGGAGACGCCACCTTTGAGGCTGGTTCACCAAAACCCCTTTTCCAGACTCGCATCCCAGCCGCGCTCTACGGTGGGATGGACAAGTACGGCGTCTCAGCGGACGGCCAGCGATTTCTGATGAATGTTGCCGCCGAAGAGGCTGCGTCGCCCATCACCGTGGTGCTGAACTGGACGGCGGGGATCAGAAAATAGGGAGTAGGGAATGGGGAGTGGGGAGTGGTGAATCCGGGCCGCGTCCCGCTGGCCTTATGATAATCTATGGACATGGGTGATCCGAACGTGGCCACAATGCTGGACGGTCTGCTGGCTCCCCTGAGCCGCTGCCTCGACGCGGAGTCAGCCCATCGGTTCGTCGAATTTCGTGTGGATCCTGCCGTCCAGGCTCGCATCGCAGCCCTCGCGGAACGAGCCAACGAGGGCGCGCTCAGCGAGGAGGAACGTGCGGAATATGACGCGTTCGTCAATGTCGCAGACTTGATCCTAATTCTGCAGCTCAAAGCCCGGCAACAACTGAAGTCGGACGACAGTGAATGATCGCTGCCACCACGCGTGACTTGGTCCGGCGGCGGGCGGACGACCGCTGTGAGTACTGTCTGCTTCACCAGAAGCACAGCCGCTTCACCCACCACGTGGAGCATATCGTGGCGAAACAGCATGGCGGCCTCGATGACGCCGAAAATCTGGCCCTCGCCTGCCACCGTTGCAATCTCCGAAAAGGCCCGAACCTCACCGGCGTGGACCCATCCACTGGCGAGGTGGCGCATCTGTTCCACCCGCGACGCGACCGCTGGGCGGAACACTTTGTGGCTCGGGGAGCCCGCCTGGAAGGGATCACGTCCGTCGGCCGCGCCACCGTGCACCTCCTCCAAGTGAACGACGCCCGCCGCGTGGAGCTGCGATTCGAGCTGTTAGCTCTTGGCGAGCTGTAGTGGGGAGAACCTATGAAAGACGAGCCGCTTGAAGACATTGCCGATTCGATTCTCTACTCCCATGCAGTACGGCGCGCATTTACCGCTGATTGATTTCACCGGCAAGGGGTTCTCGCTCGACTTTCTAGCGCAGTATGCGAGAACGGCCGACCGGCTGGGGTTTCGGGCGCTGGGGATGAACGACCACATCGCGTTCCCGCGGCCGTGGCTCGACGGGCCGACCGCGCTCGCCGCGATGCTCGCGCACAGCGGCGCCATGAAACTTTTCACGACGGTCGGGCTGCCGGTGCTGCGCGGCCCAGCGGCCTTCGCCAAGACGCTGGCGGCGCTCGACGTGCTCTCGGGCGGAAGGATCGTGGCCGCGCTCGGGCCGGGGTCGTCGGCCAAGGACTACGCCGTGGCCGGGCTCGACTTCGAGGAACGCTGGAAACGCTTTGACGAGGCGGTCCAGACGCTGCGGGCTTTCTGGACGGGATCGGAATGGCGCGGGCGGTTCTATGCGACGGAGGCCGTCATGCTCGAACCGAAACTGGCGCGGCGCGGCGGCATCCCGATCTGGATCGGGAGCTGGGGAACGGAGGCGGGTCTGCGGCGCACCGCGCGCTTCGGCGACGGCTGGCTGGCCTCGGCCTACAACACCACGCCGCCCGTGTTCGCACAGGCCTGGAAGCGGCTCCAGAATCACTTGGCGGCGCGCGGCAAGAATCCCAGCCAGTTTCCCAACGCGCTCTCGACGGCGTTTCTCTACGTCACGGAAGACCCGCGAGAACGGGAACACTATCTGCGCGACGTGGTGGGAAAAGCGATTCTGCGCCCCGTCGAGGAGCTGGGCGAGCGCCTGCTGATCGGATCGAGCGAGGAGTGCGCCCGGAAGCTCGCCGCCTACCAAGCCGCCGGGTTGCAGCTCGCGTTCGTGTGGCCCGTGGCGGACGAGCTGGAACAATTGGAAATCTTCGCTACGCACGTCATCCCCCGGATCGAAAAGGCAGTGGATGGTGGTTAGTGGTTAGTGAATAGTAAAAAACAGTGGATAGTGGTAAAAAACAGTGGATAGTGAATAGTGGATAGTGAATAGTGGGTAGTGAATAGTAAAAAACAGTGGATAGTGAACTACTATCACTATTCACGCCGTTTTCGCTATCCACTAATCACTATCCACTATCCACTGCTTTTGTTGGGAGGAGCGGTGACGCGAAAATTTACCACCAAGATTCGGATTTACTGGTCCGACTGCGACCCGGCGGGGATCGCCTACTACGGAAATTTCTTCCGCTGGTTCGAGATGGCGGAGGAAGAACTGTTTCTCTCGCTGGGCCTCTCGCGGACCGACATTTTCCGCCAGCATCAGATCGGCCTGCCGCGCGTCGAGTTGTGGAGCCGCTTCCGCAAGCCCATCCCCGAAGGCGTCCTGATCGAGGTCACGATTTGGATCGCCAAGCGCACCAACACCGCCCTGGTCATCAACGTGGAGATTCGTCTGGAGGGAGACGCCGACATCGCCGCCGAGGGGCATTACCGCACCGTCTGCGTGAAGCGCCCGGAGTTCAAGCCGGTGCCCATCCCGGAAGCGATCCTGCACCTGCTGCGCCACTACCTTCCCCCGCTCACCAAACACGTGCCGGAACACAA
>CAYWWM010000267.1:0-475 GCA_964461735.1 uncultured Solibacteraceae bacterium
GAAGCTCGCCGCGCGTGGTGAGGTAGTCGCCGATGAAGATCGAGTCGGCCACGTAGAGACCGAGCGGCTGCAAGGAGCGCAAGTGATATTCGCGGCCACCGGCGATGCGAATTTCCTTGCTCGGATTCACGAGCCGGAACAGGCAGAGGATGGCGAGGCACTTCTGCGGCGTGAGATATTCGACGCCGCCGAGCGGAGTTCCGGCGATGGGGATGAGGAAGTTCAGGGGAATCGAGTCCACGTCCATGGCGCGCAACGAGAAGGCGAGGTCTACGATCTGCTCATCGCTCTCTCCCATGCCGAGGATGCCGCCGGAGCACGAGGAGACGCCGGCGCGTTTCACGGCCTCGACCGTCCCGACGCGGTCCGCATACGAATGGGTTGAGCAGATGTCCTTGTAAAAATCTTCCGAAGAGTTCAAGTTGTGATTGATGCGCTCGACGCCGGCCTCTTTTAACCCTGTCTCTTATACACA
>CAYWWM010000267.1:485-4789 GCA_964461735.1 uncultured Solibacteraceae bacterium
TCGTCGCGCGGCTGGCAGGCGATGAGCAGCCGGTCGCGGCCGGCGGGATCGGCGGGGATGCCTTCGAGGCCCACGAACGCCGCCTCCTCCACGGCCATCACCTGCGCGCCGGTCGACTGCATCACCTCGTCGCTGAGCAGCCCGAGGCAGCAGCAAATGCGCAGGGGATATTGCTCCTTGATCTCGCGGACGGCTTCGACCACGTGATCGAGCTCGCGCGGCGTGGGGCGCCGTCCGCTGATCACGATGCAGTAGGTGTGCGCGTTGACGGCGAGCGCCTGGCGCGCGCCTTCGAGCAGCGTTTCTTTCGATTGCAGCGGGTAGCGGTCCACGCCCGACTCGGCCACGATGGACTGCGAGCAGTAGCCGCAGTCTTCGGGGCAAAGGCCGCTCTTGGCGTTGATGAGCATGTTGAGCTTCACGCGCTTGCCGTGAAACCGGCGCCGCACGCGGTAACACGCGGAAACCAGATCGAGCAATTCCTCTTCGGGAACCGCGAGCACGGCGAGCGCATCCTGGCGCGAGATCGTCCGCCCCGCCTCTCCCTCGAGCGCCCGGTCCGCTAATTCGTGCCAACGCATGGAAAGACTCCTTCCCTTCGCTTACCGTGAATCCATGATTATACTGAGACGCGGGAGCAGGGGAAAGCATACTTACGGAAGCGGAGCCATCTGGACCGCTGCGGGCGGGGCGATGCGGACGGTCTCGGGGACGGATTGCGCCACGTAGCGCTGGTCGGCGAGATTCCGGTAGAACAGACCGGCGAGCCGCGCCGCCTCGGGCCCGTTCGACCAGCCGCCGCGCAGCAGCACCACGACGGCGAGCCCGCCTTCCTTCTGGCTGTAACCGGCAAACCATCCGAGCCGCGAGCCGTTCTGTCGGCACGTCCCCGTCTTCCCCAAAATCTTGACATCGCGTTGCTTGGCGGTGCGGGCCGTGCCCGTCAGAACGGCTTCTTCGAGACCCTGGCGGACGGGCGCCAGCCACGGGGCGATTTCCAGGCGACGCTTCACGAGCGGCTCGAAGCGCCCTTCTTCGAGAGAATACTGCAAATAAAACAGTGTGCCGCCGTTCGCCACCGCGCTCATGAAGGAAGCCAGTTGCAGCGGAGTCTGCTCGATTCCTTCGCCGAAGCTGGCGATGCGCCCGACGCCGCCGCGCGAGGCGGGGGGCGCCTGAGCGGGCAGCGCGCCGCGGGGCTCGTTGGGCAGCCCCCAACCCGAAAGTTCCCCAAAGCCAAACCGCTGGGCGTAATCCCGCATCTTGTCGAGGCCGAGCAAGCCTCCGAGCTTTTCGAAATACAGGTTGTTCGAGATGGTGAGGCTGCGGTTGAGGTCGAGATACCAGCGCCGGCCCAGTTGCAGCCGGGTGCGGTCATTCTCGATCAGGCCCTCTTCGAGAGCCGCCAGCGCCACGGCGGGTTTGAACGTCGAGCACGGGCGGTAAGGCTCAAAGGCGAGTTTCTGGTTGACGATCGTGAGAATTCTTCCGCTGCCGGGGTCCACGCCGACGAGCGTAGCTGCGCGGCGCGGTCCGAGGGCCTTCACGGCTGCAGCACGGACCACCGGATCATCGTGCTCCGAGTTGTCCTCCGCAAACGGATTCACGGGGGCGGGCCTGCTGCGAGCGCGCCGCGGGGAGCGAGTCGAACGAGGCGCGGGCGAGCCGGCCTGCGAAGATTCGGTGGTGGCGATTACTTTCTTTTCTTGGGCGGGCGAGGTGATCGCGAAGACGCTGACCAGGATGGACAGAGCGAATCCTCTCAACGGGAAAACCAATGGCATCGTCAGTATGAATCCTCCCGAATCAAAGATCTTCCGCTCCCGCCCCGATGGGCGTTCCGGCATGGCGCGCGGCATCGGGTTCATTCTCGCTTACTTCTCCGCCCAAAATCCAGTTCGAACTCCATTTCTACTAAGAAACATCGCTCCCGCCAAGACGCTGAAACAGCACATTGATACGCGCTTGGAGAATACCGCGGAAGGGCGTACCAATCGGGGTACCGGACGTAAAAGGCAGGGCGACGGGCGAATCAGCTCGAAGGGGCGCGGCCCCGTGGCGCTGCCGGCTGCGCTGCGGCAGGCTCCGGAGCCGGCACCTTCGGCAATCCCAGCCCGGCGCGAACCTCGCTTTCGAGCCGTGCCCGAACGTCGGGGTTATCCCGCAGAAACGCGCGAGTATTTTCTCGCCCCTGGCCGATGCGCTCGCCGCGGTAGGAAAACCACGCCCCGCTCTTTTCGATCTGCCCGTGCTCGGCCCCGAGATCCAGCAGGTCGCCCTCCTTGGAGATTCCTTCGCCGTAGAGGATGTCGAACTCCGCGTCGCGAAAGGGAGCGGCAACTTTGTTCTTCACCACCTTGACCTTGGTGCGGCTGCCGACCACGCGGTCGCCTTCCTTGATGGCCGCGATGCGGCGCACGTCCACGCGCACCGAAGAGTAGAACTTGAGCGCGCGCCCGCCCGTGGTGGTCTCAGGGTTCCCGAACATGACCCCGATTTTTTCGCGAATCTGGTTGATGAAGATCAGGCAGGTGTTCGATTTGAACACGATGCCGGTGAGCTTGCGCAGGGCCTGAGACATCAGCCGGGCCTGGAGGCCCATGTGCGAGTCGCCCATCTCGCCGTCTAGTTCTGCCTTGGGGACGAGCGCCGCCACCGAGTCCACGACCACGATGTCTACGCCGCCCGAGCGCACCAGGACTTCGGCGATATCGAGGGCCTGCTCTCCGTAGTCGGGCTGCGAGACCAGCAGGTTGTCCACGTCCACGCCCAGCTTGCCCGCGTAGGTGGGGTCGAGCGCGTGCTCGGCGTCAATGAAGGCGGCCGTTCCTTTTAGCTTCTGCGCCTCCGCCACCACCTGCAACGCCAGCGTGGTTTTCCCGCTCGCCTCCGGGCCGAAAATCTCCACGACCCTGCCGCGCGGCATCCCTCCCACGCCCAAAGCGTAATCGAAAGACAGCGACCCGGTCGGAATCACCGTGACCGGAACCACTTCCTTGGTCCCCAGACGCAGAATCGAGCCTTTGCCAAACTGCTTCTCGATCTGCGTCATGGCAAGGTCGAGCGCCCGCGCGCGTTCCGGCTGTTTCTCTGCCATCGCTGTCTCCTCCTGTAAGATTCCTTTGCCTCTGATCCTATCAGATTTCCCCGCCAGCGAGTACAATCACCACGGGATGCACGGTATGCCTGAGAGCAAAGGAGAAACTATAATGCGACTATCGCTCAAAGCGGTGGTTCTGGCCGCGGCGCTGCTGTGGGGCGTGTACGGAATGCTACTGACCGGGATCCTCAACCTGCTTCTACCGCCCTATGGCGAGCACTTTCTGCTGACGATGAGTTCGGTTTATCCGGGCTATCACGTGTACCGGACCTTGCCGGACCTGCTTGTCGGAACTACCTACGGCCTCGTGGACGGCGCAGTCGCAGGGCTGATTTTTGGCTGGCTGTACAATGTGTTCGCCCATCAAAACGGGCCCTAAATGACAACCTCCCCCCATTCCTTCAGGGCGAGAGCGAACGACTCATGCACCCACTCAAGCAAGCCCTGCTTGATCTCGTTCGGGTTGTCTTTGAACGTAATGGTAAATGGCCTATCCATACACTGTATGGGGTTGGACCTTGGAGATTCCTCGTCCGACAAGGGATTGGAAATGTATGCAAATGCCGTGACTTCCATTACGCCAGAAAGCTTTTCGCCTACGTGATGGAAGGATACGACGTAAGTCAGCCACGGAATTTCTTCCGATGAGAGTCGTCCCCGGACAAAGTAATGGTGTTGCTCAAAATTGACTCTTTGATTGGCCTGTCTCGCTGTTTCTATCACTTGTCTCCGATACCAATGCTCGGTTGGCTGTCCATTATACAACTGCCCGGGACCACCCAACAAAACCTGAACCCCGATGTCCAAGTCTCCCCTTTGTTCTATGCGCTTGTTGACATCGTTGAGCATATCCAGCAGATACTCCCGCACTTCCACTTGGAGGACATCTGCCACTTCATTGACTTTTCGAAGAGTCCTATCAGTTTCCTCTTTCTTCCTTTGAAATTTCAAACCAATTGCATCAGCAATATCCGGGACGACAACAAGAGTTGGCTTGCTGTCAGGGGCAACACTGATTGCTTCAAGAATCGTTTTCCTTTCGATGTCAGCGAACAAACGTGTCAGAGAATGCAGATTCCCATTGTCCGCCTCCTCCAACGCTTGAATGTACTCCGCTCTGTGATCTCGCCTCACAACCACAGGAAACAAGTCTGCTTTCACAAGGACAAGGTTTGACAAAGCTCTTCCCACCCGGCCGTTCCCA
>CAYWWM010000268.1:0-4784 GCA_964461735.1 uncultured Solibacteraceae bacterium
ATGCGCGGCCACGCCATCGCCAACGGTGTCCACGTCGTCGCCGTCAACCGCGTCGGGCGCGAGGACCGGCTGCGCTTTTGGGGCCAGTCCTTCGCCTGCGACAGCTTCGGCAAAGTCCTCCAACGAGCCAGCGCGACGAAAGAGGAAATTCTGATCGCACAGCTCGATCTCTCCCACAACCAGCGCATCCGCGAAGGCTGGGGCTTCTTCCGCAACCGGCGCCCGGATACGTATCGGGAAGCAAGAAGTCAGGAGTCAGGAGTCAGAAGTCAGAAGAGAAAGAAGACAGGCCTTTCCAGTTAGCCTGGATTATTCATGAAGATTTCGAACGGGGACCAGGGGCGGCGCTGTTTTTTCCTAGCCCAGGCGTTTACGCCTGGGTTCGAGGAGGTCTACACACTGGGTAGCCCCCTTCAGGGGCCCAGGGCTTGGAAGCCCCCTAAAGGGGGCTGCGAGAGAACCATGGGATTCCTGAATCCCAGGCGTGAACGCCTGGGCTAGAGAAAAGGAAGAGTCGCTTTCGTAGCTTCGTTTCATGAATAATCCCGGTTAGTGCGTATCCTCCCTCCGCTTGCGAAGATGACCACTCCAAACCAAACGCCGCGCGCCCTGGGCTATCACATGCCCGCCGAGTGGGAGCCGCACGACGCCGTGTGGCTGGCTTGGCCGCACGACACGACTTCCTTTCCGCATCTCGAACCGGCCGAGACCTCCTTCGCCGATTTCCTCGGAGCCATTCACTCGAGCGAGCGCGTGGAACTGCTGGCGCTCGATTCCGGGATGCAGCAGAGAGCAACCCGGCTGCTGCAAGAGCGGGGCGTGGATTTCCGGCAAGTTCGTTTTCACATCACCGATTACGCCGATATCTGGTTCCGCGATTACGGGCCGGTCTTCGTCGTCCACCGCGAGGCACAGCGGCTAGCGATGACCAAGTGGATTTTCAATTCCTGGGGCAACAAATACGACGCCCTTCTGAAGGATACCCGCGTGCCGTATTTTATGAACGAGTCGCTGCGGCTTCCGATCTTCGAACCGGGCATCGTGCTCGAAGGCGGCTCGATTGATGTCAATGGCAAGGGCACTCTCCTGACCACCGAGCAGTGCCTGCTCCATCAGAACCGCAATCCACAGTTAGGCAAAGAAGAGATCGAGAAATACTTGCAGGACTATTTGGCGGCCACCCACGTCATCTGGCTGAAAGACGGCATCGCAGGCGACGACACCGACGGCCACGTGGACGACATCGCGCGCTTCGTCAATCCGAACACGGTGCTCTGCGCGCGCCAGCCGGATCGAAGCGATCCGGATCACGAAGCGCTGGAGGCCAACTATCAGATCCTCCGGAAGGCCACCGACCAGGACGGCCGCCCCCTCGATGTTATTCCGCTCCCCGTGCCGGGCTGGGTGGGGGACGATCACGGCCGCCTGCCGGCCAGCTACGCCAACTTCTACATCGGCAACACCAAAGTTCTGGTCCCCACGTTTGGCGTGGAGAATGACGCCAAAGCTGTGCAAGTGATCCAGTCTGTCTTCCCGGACCGCCAGGTGATCGGCATCCACGCCGTCGCTCTGGTCTGCGGCCTCGGAACGTTCCACTGCATGAGCCAGCAGCAGCCGCCCATCGTTCCCCGCTTCCTGCCCTGAAACATGGCAGCAGTGACGTCCCTCGCCCGCCTTCCGGCTATTTTGGGCTGCGGCTCTGCTGTGCCGTGCAACGGCGGAGAAAATCTGGCGCGCCCGGCCCGACTCGAACGGGCGACCTGCGGATTCGAAGTCCGACGCTCTATCCAACTGAGCTACGGGCGCGCTGCTGATGTTATTTAAGCGCGATTCGGGAGGAAAGACAAGCGAATCCGGGGAAAACCGGAACGGCGGAAGCGGCGGCAGCAGCCATTCCGCCCCAGAGGTTGTGATCGAGTGGTTGTGCTCAAGACGTCTGCCGCGACTGTCGCATCCAGGCGATGCAGCCGGCGAGCGACTCATGCATCTCTGCGGCGCTGGCGTGATGCCGCCGGCCGTGTCCGGGCAACACCCACTCGAAGCGGTGTTCCAGCAGCCGCTCCATGGATTCGATCTGCTTCGGCCAGGAATACCAGCAATAGCGGCTCGAAGCTGCGAGCCGCCCCGATTCGGGCGACCACCAGAGATGATCTCCGGTGAAGAGAAACCGGCTGCGGTCGAGCAGCACGGTATGCCCGCGGGTGTGTCCCGGCGTAGGAATCGCCAGCAGCTCCGGGGCGATCCACACCGGCTCGTCGCCTTCGATCGTGCGCTCGATGTCGGCCAGCGCGCTCCCCATCCGGCGTCCCACTTCGCGGCCATGAATGATGCGCTCGCATCCGAAGCGGCGCCGGAACTGGGAGTGGTCCGCGACGTCGTCCACGTGCGAGAGGAACATCCAGCGCACCCCGCCCAACTGCTCGATGCGCTCGACCAGCCGCGACGCATAGCGCGGGGAATCCACCAGCACGTTCCCGTCCGGCCGCACGATCAGGTAGCTCGACGCTCCGAAGGAGTCCCCCGAGGCAAAGCCGCAAAAATAGACGTTGTCCTCGATGCGCTCCGGGAATGCGGCCACCGCTTCGCCGAGCGGGCGGCGCAATTCGCTCCCGATCGCGCCCACGGGGCACGTGACGACGGCCATCAAAGCCCGCCGGATCGCTTCCGGGGATTCCGGCTGCCGGTTCACACGCGCGTGTCCGTCGCCGTCCCCGAAGGTGGCCGGGGCGATCTCCCGGCACTGGTCGCAGTCTATGCACGTGCGGTCCACGTAGAACTCGCCCGGAACGTTGCTGGGCCATCGCTGCGCTTGGTTCGCCATTTTCACCCCGAGGATTGGCGCAAGCTATCGCTTAAACTATATCATTTTCACAAATGGTGTAACCCGGTACGCACCCCCGTCACCCCCGGGAACCAGTTCCCACTTACTCTTACTCTTGCTCTTCCGCCTGCTCTTGCCCGGAGGGCAAGCCCGTGAATAGCCGTAGGTTTTAACCTACGGTAACGATGCGCAGAAATGATCCGGCCCCGCAGGGGCCGACCGTTTCCGCCCAGATCATAACCCGCGCGCGGCCTGGTCTTTCTTCCTTGTTCCCCCATCGGGTTCTGTGACAGAATGGAAGTATGAAGAGGAGCTTTTTCCCCCTCTGCCTGGCCTTGGCTCTGGCGTTCGGAGCGCTAGGGCAGACCCCGGAAGTCCTCGCGCAGTCATCTCCCCCGGGCCCGCCGGCGGAACCTTCGGGAGCGGCCCCGGCCGGCGACTCTGGCCAGGGCTACAGCTTTTCCGTGGACATCGAGGTGGTGACTCTGCCCGTAACCGTCACGGACGCGAACGGCGACTTCGTCACGGACCTCGACTTGAACGACTTCACGATCCTCGACAACGGCGCGGCGCAGAAAATCGAATCCTTCGACCTCAGCCTGGAACCGCTTTCGATCGCCATCCTGGTCGAGACGAGCTCGCGCATCCAGTCGCTGCTCCCGGAAGTCCGCAACACGGGCATCCTGATCACGCAGCTCATTATGGGAGAAACGGGCGAGGCCGCCGTGCTCGCCTTTGACCATGAGCTGAAGCTGCTCCAGGATTTCACCGGCGACCCGGAGCTGGTCGAGGCGGCCTTTCGCAACCTCAAGCCGGGCGGCGATCCGGTGCGGTTGAGCGACGCCGTCGCCCGCGCCATTTTCCTGCTGCAGCGGCGCGGGGAGGGGCGGCGGAAGGCCATCGTGATCCTCTCCGAAGCCCGCGACCAGGGCAGCAGCAGCTCGCACGGAGCCGTCCTGCGCAGCGCCCAGCAGCTCGGAATCTCGGTCTATACCGTGGGGCTGAGCACGGTCCGCGGCATGCTCGGACGCGCCGGCGAGGGGACTTCCTCTCCGTTTCCGCCGGGGGTTCAGGCGCGGCCCATGCCCGCCAACCAACCGCCTACTCCCGACGCGCAGACTAACTGGGGCGCCGCCAACGTCAACGTGCTGGCGCTGATCGCCGAGCTGGTCAGCGGGACCCGCAACATCCTCGCCGGCAATCCGCTCACGGTCTATGCCGCGGGCACGGGCGGCGCGGACTTTCCCTCCGGCGGCAAAGAGCAAATGGAGAAAGCTCTGGGGCGGATCGGTCAGGAACTGCGCAACCAATATATCCTTTCCTACCGTCCCAATAACCTCGATGAGCCGGGCTTCCACTCCATCCGCATCGCCGTCTCCCGGCCCAACGTGGACGTCCGCACGCGGCCCGGCTACGTCTTCGCCAAGCCGCTCCCGCGCGGCTCCGCGCCGCCCGCCCTGCAACCCCCGCGCCCGTAGGAAGAGATGATCTGCCCTCCGGCCCGCGTTATCGCCACACCGAGGCATGCATCACGTCAAAATGATGGTCGTAGGTCCAGACTTGCATCTGCAAGCGGGTCGCCAGGACTGCGATTGTGGCGTCGAAGAGGGTAATGGGTTGGCCGACTAAATCGGTGAGTTTTGACGCCGCCTGACGGTAATCTTCGGGAGTGGGGTTGATCAAGGCAGCACCTTTCAACGTCTCCTGTAACCAGCCAGACGCAGTCTCGTTTCCTAAGCGGTAGAGAACGAGCGTATAGGCTTCGAGAAGCGTCGGGTAGGCAAGAACGACTTCGCGTTTCTCGTAGGCAAGCCGCTTCAGTTCTCGCTGCGCCCGCTCATGGTGTGCGTCGTCCGGGTCGGCGGCGGCGTACAGCGGACCTGTGTCGGCGAGAACCGCTCGTTTCATGGGGCCGCCAAGTAGCGGTCATGCGCCCGGCTCACATCGCGGCGGCCCCATGAAA
>CAYWWM010000269.1:0-4771 GCA_964461735.1 uncultured Solibacteraceae bacterium
CGGCCTCGACACCATCCTCAAGTCGCGGGGGATCAAGAACGTCGCCTTGGGCGGCTTCAGCACCGATGGCTGCGTCTACGCCACGCTCATCTCGGCGTATGATCTCGGCTACCACGTCTACGCCTTGCGAGACGCGATGGCGTCCACCGCAACCGAGCTCGCGGATCTGCTCCTTCGCCAGAGTTATCCGAAGTACTCTCGAGTAATCGGTTATCAGGATTTCTTGCGGAGGGCGGAAAAATCTGCTACTCCGCGGGGAAATTCACAATAAAGTACGCCGGGTTCGAAGGGCCGCCGCCCGAGCCGGGATTCACGACGGTCACCGCGTAGGTGCCCACGCTTCGCAGGAGCACGCCGTCAATCCGAGCCGTCAACAGGGAATCGCTGACGAAGGTCGTCGGCACGTCCGTCGTATCGAACCGGATGAACGACCGTGCATTGAACCGGCTTCCGGTGACCTGAACGGTTACGCTTGCATCTCCCGATCGCGCGATTCCCGGCGTGATACCCGAGACTTCCGGCCCCACGTATTCGAGTGGCGTGTTCGTGTAAGTTGTCCGCGGCAGTGGGTTGTTGAAATTTGGGTCCAGGCGCGTGTCGAGGACCTTGCCGTCGAGGATGACCGTGCGGACATGCTGCGTGTTGCGAATGTCGGCCAGCGGGTCTCCTTCAATGACGATCACGTCGGCGAGCTTCCCAGGCTCGACGGTTCCTAGGTCTTTCTCCTTGCGCAGGAACTCCGCAGGCCACTTGGTCGAGGCCAGGATCGCCTGCATCGGGGTCAGGCCGGCGTTCACGAGGGCCTCCATCTCCACGTGCATCGCCAAGCCGGCCAGGTTGGTAGCGCTCGACCGCGCGCCGGTGTCCGGGCCGGTGATGACCTTGCCGCCCGCCTGCACAAATCTGCGGATGAATTCCCGAGTCTTGCGGAGCGATTCCGTAGCCTGCGGCGTCTCGGCGGTCCGGACCTGCGCCAGCCAGTGCTCGCGCCGGGCGTCGGTGATGAAGCGCGTCGCAGGGTCTTGCAGCAATTTCCCCGCCACGTCGTACCACTCGCGGCTCTCCGGCCGCGGCCGCGTCAGCGTCGGATTGAAATAGACTCCGTTGCGGACCAGGAGTTGAATGAGGGGGTCAAACAAAGCCGCGTCCATCTCGGCCTGCGAGTTCGGGAGCCGGCCGCGCTCGAGGGCTTGAATCTTAGCCGGGTCGCCGAGCGTCGAGTGCACGATCGGCGCCACGTGCTCGATAAACTTCATTCCAGCTAACGTGGCCTGGCGGGCATCCACCGTGTGGCCCACCACCTCCATCCCGGCCTGGTGGGCTTCCTCCACGACGGCTTTCAGGGACTCGTTGCTCAGGCCTTCATAAACCTTGAGGGCGTCCACGCCCTTGCTGATCAGGCGGCGGGCGGCCAGCCGCGCTTCCTCCACGGTGTGCGTATGGACGCGGTAAGCTTCCCGCAGTTCCAGCGTAGTTTGGTTCGTGTCTTCCGGCGGGCCGTCAATGATGTCTCCCGTGGCAAACAGGCGAGGGCCTTGGATCCTTCCCCGTTGCAACGCCTCACGCTGCGCCAGAATCCAGTCAGTCGGGTTGGCCGTATCTACGATCGTCGTCACGCCGTAATGCAGGAAGAGCGGGTGCATGTAGGCCGAGATATGCACGTGAGCATCAATCAACCCCGGCAGAATCGTTCTCCCCTCCGCCCGGATGACTCGCGCTCCGGCGGGATACGACACGGCGCCCTTGGTTCCGACTGCTTTGATCCGGAAGCCTTCGATCACAACTACGGCGTCACGAATGGGGGCGCGGCCGGTCCCGTCAATGAGCGTGCCTCCCTCGATCACGAGGGTATCGGTCTGCCCCCACGCGGGACTCCATGCCAGGAGGAGGGAAAACAGAAAGCTCACGAGCGGAACGAAACTGGATTTCATTGGAATTGACATTGCTGAATTGGGATTGGGTCTTTTCGTCTCTCTGCACCGCTTCAAGTAGTGATTATACATGAATCCCCTTCGGGGATTTGCCGATTGCAATCTATCGGCGGACTCGTGCGGTGAGAAATGTGGGTTAGCCGGGGTTAGCCGAGGGTTAGCCGTGGGTTAGCCGCGATCTTTGCGATGCCAGCGGAACGGTTCGGCGAAAATCATCCGGCGACTTCGCCGACCGCCCCCCCGCGACTGATCTGGACATCGCCTTCCGGGCCTTCCGGCTGGGAGCCGGCTTCCGGTTGCGGCGGCTGCTCGACGGGAGCGGCTCCCTGGGCCAAGCGGTTGCTGTAGGCCAAAGCCACCTCGTACCCTCGCGCCGTGTGGTAGGTCATTCTCTGGAAGTAGTCGGAGACGACCCGCGACCACTCGCCCTCCAGGGACACGCCCTGGTCGCTGAAGTACTTGCGCAGGTATTTCTCCTCCAGAATCAGCGACAGCACCACCTGGCCGAGCGGGATTCCTTCGGCGAAGCGGCGCTTCCCCAAGTCTTCTCCGGCGCTTTGCACCGCCGATTCATCTCGTGCGCTGAGCCAGAACCCCAGGTTCCGATAGACTACGGCCATGCGGCGTACCAGCTCCTCATTGCTCAAGCGGCGGTAATGCGTGGTCCCGAGATTCAAGCGCACTTCCTGCACCAGCCCGCTGAAATACGACTGCGCTCCGCTTTCGATGATTCGGATGACTTCCGCGGCGTCCATAGCCGCCCTCCTTCGCCCTGGCGATCTCGCGCGCCGAGGCTTCCCGGCGGGGAGCTACACTATACATTTCCGGGCGGGGTTCTGTAAAGAAAAGAGCGGGATTCGCGACAAAGAACGGGATTCGCGACTCCGGACTCGGGGTTTGGTTTTCCCGAATCGCGAGTCCCGGATCCCGAATCCCGATATCAAGAATGGGCGGTCCGGCCGGCCAGCAGATCCAAGGCGTGGGGCAATACGGACAGCACCGCACTGAGGGACTCGACCGCGCCGCCGGGGCTTCCGGGCAGGTTCAGAATGAGCGTCGAGCCGCAGACTCCGGCCACGCCCCGCGAAAGAATCGCCGTGGGGGTTGTGCGGGCACCGTCCTGCCGAATGCGCTCCGACAGGCCGGGAACCTCCCGGGCGATGACCTTGCGGGTGGCCTCCGGGGTAACGTCCCGCGGCGCGAGTCCGGTGCCCCCGGTCGTGAAGATAGCCTGCACGCCGTGGCCGCTCAGCTCGCGCAGCGTCGCCGCGATCACGGCCTGGTCGTCCGCCACCACGCGGCTGTCCACGACTTTCCAGCCGTTCTTCTGCAATAGGTCGGCCACCGCAGGTCCCGACCCGTCGCGGCGTTCCCCGCGAAACACCGAGTCACTGACGGTCACGACCGCTGCCCGGAGTGGTTCCGCCATAGTCTATTCCGTACTTGGCCCGCGCCTGACCCGTACCTGGCCCTCACCTATCTCACGGCTGGCCTGCGTCTATCCGGCGTCGTCCCGCTTGGCCTCATCGAGGAGCCGCAGGGCCTCCATCAAGAGACCCTGTGTGGACTGGGTGGTGGTCTTCTTGTCGGAGCGGCCGTTGAAGTCAATCTGGAATGTTCCCTCCGACCAACCGGCGACGCGGTATACCGCTTGATCGCCGACAATTGCCCCGGACTCGGCGTGGTGGATCTGCCCCTCGGAGAAGTACATCCGGCAATCTTCGCCACCCTGCGAGAAGGTCAGCGAGCAGGTCTTCTGACCGAGCTCCAGGGACTGCAACAGGTCAATGATATTCATCTCGGACAGGCGGCCGCGCATGACGCCCTCCGCGGGTGCCTGCCGCTGCAACTTCTCGATGTAGATGCGGTCGAGGATCTTTTTGGTCCGGTCGGTCACTTCCCGGACGAAGAAGGGCTTCACCACGAACTCCTCTACCAGGTCGGAGAGAGGTTTGAGCGTATCATCCACGTCCGATTTCGCCGCCATCACCACGAACCGCACGCCATCGGAACCTGCCTGCGCCTTCAGTTTCCGAACCAACTGGATGCCGTCCAGGCCCGGCATCCGAAAGTCGCAGATCACCAGGTCGGGCAGGTCTCGCTGGCAGTGCGTTAACGCCTCCTCGGGGTTCCGGAAGGCGGAGATTTGCGACAGCGGCTCGATGCCCTCCCGCAGCAGCTCCAGGATGTGCGGGTTGTCGTCCACCAGCAGGACTTTGGTTGCGTTTTTGGTGGCGCTCATTTGTTTGACAAAGCTCTTTTCTTTGCCGCAGGCCCCTTGGCCGGGAGACGCGCCGGGCGAAGGTAAATTCCGCTCTTGCCGCCGCGCTTCTCCAGGAGGCAAATATCCGTAATCGTCATGGACTTGTCAACTGCTTTGAGCATGTCGTAGATGGTCAGGGCCGCCACGCTGACCGCCGTCAGCGCCTCCATCTCAACGCCCGTCGCAGCCTGCGTCGCCACGCTCGATTCAATCTCGACGCCGCCCGAAACGGCGCGGACCTCGACGTCCACGTGCGTCAGCGGCAGCGGATGACACAACGGAATCAGCGCTGCGGTCTGCTTGGCCGCCGCGATTCCCGCAATGCGGGCGATCTCCAGGGGATTGCCCTTGGGGTTCTCCGGCAAGCGGCGCAACACCTCACCGGACATCTTCACGAACCCGCTCGCCCGCGCCCGCCGCGCCGTGGAGCGCTTCGAGGAAACGTCCACCATGCGCACCGAACCGTCTCTGCTGAAGTGGGATAGCTCCGCCATAGGAGGGGGCTATTGTAGCACCGCTGGGAGGAATCCGTTTCGTGCCGCGGTGGGTTGCCTTCGGAGTCGGCCGCTCTCAGGCC
>CAYWWM010000270.1:0-4731 GCA_964461735.1 uncultured Solibacteraceae bacterium
GGCTAAGATCGCGACGATAGCGGCGAGCGGCCGCCCGATGTTTTCCCGCGTGCGCGACATCTCTTTTCCTCCATTCCTCCGGGACGACAGGGCTCGGAGCCTCTAACAAGCAGGAGTAGTCTACCAGAAGCCTGGCCGAAAAGAGCCTGCTTTCTGAGCCGGGAAGGCCGAAGAATTTTCCGTCCATTGACATGTGATCCACATGCAACTATTCTGATCCCATGTCCAAGATGGTGCAGATACGTAACGTTCCGGACCCCTTGCATCGGAAGCTGAAGGCGCAGGCAGTTTCAGAAGGCCTTTCCCTGTCGGATTATCTGAAGCGGGAACTTGAGCTGATCGCCCAGCGACCAACCCTTGCCGAGTTACAACGACGGCTGGCCCGCCGAACGCCGGTGCTGGCATCCGAATCGCCGGCGCAAGCGGTGAGAGCCGAAAGAAACAGCGCATGATCGTGGTAGACGCTTCGGCTATGGTGGAGGTCTTGTTGAACACGCCCGCTGCGGAGCGCGTCGGCAAGCGCCTATTCGCTGCCGGCCAGTCTCTTCACGCTCCGCATCTCCTCGATCTGGAAGTGGCGCAGGTCCTTCGCCGGCGCTGGTTGTCTGGGGATCTCAGTTCAAAGCGCGGTATCGAAGCGCTCGATGATTTGGCCAACCTTCGGCTGACGCGCCACTCGCACACACTCCTACTGCCGCGAATCTGGGAGTTGCGCCACAACTTTACAGCGTATGATGCCGTGTATCTAGCACTCGCAGAGGAGCTCCGTGTCCCTCTCCTGACACGCGACCAAGCACTGGCCTCCGCTCACGGCCATACTGCCAGAGTAGAGCTGATTTGATGTCAGCCATTCTGGTCGTGCCGAATCAAGCTCCGCTTTAGCGCCTGAGGCATGCCTTTCCAGAAGCGTTGAAAGACAAAACCTCAGCGGCTGAAGCCGCTTTGCCGAGGGAAGTCTTACGGCATCCCGGCTAGCCGGGATGCCCTTACGGTCTACACTAATAGTCAAACCGCTCTAGGAGGAAAACCCGATCCAGCGGCCGCCCCAACCCACGCCGGACCACAGACCTAAGGAGATCAGCCCCGTAAATCTGGCCAGCAGCGGGCGGTTGGAGGCGAACTCCAGGCGCGTGACGCGGCGGCGCACGGTGAACGTAAACAGGAGCACCAGCACGAGCGACGTCATCTTCACCCAAAAGGCTGAGCTGTAATAACACTTGGTCGCTTCGGACAGGAACAGCGGAATCCCGGAGGAGAACATCACCGCGAGAGCGCCCAGCAGCCACGGCTGAGCGTCTTCCGAGAGTTTGGCAACCGGCTGCTTCCCCAGGCCCACGCCCAAGAGGCGCAGATCCACCAGCAGCACCGCTCCGCCCGCCACTCCCAGACCCACCAGGTGGAAAGCCTCGATCACGGGGAACAGCCAGACCGAGTCGCGGATCGCTTCGCCGACGGCCGACTGCTCGAGCCACTCGAAGTAAGCCAGCAAGGACATCAGAACTCCGATTCCTCCGGCACGCAACTGGTCAGGAAATTGATGATCGCCGGCTGCGGCTGCCGGTCGCAATCGAACCAGTTATACGCGATCATTCTCCCCGAAATGATGATGCCGGCCCAGAGCGCGAGCGAGAGGGCGCCGGCCACTCGGGCCGCCCGGGGCGGCGCCGCGTCCAGGTCCCAGGCCGCCACGCGCTGATAAATCCTCGAGTGAAAGACCCACACGTTCAGACCCGCCAGCAGCAGCATGACCATTTTGGCGCGGAAGAAAATACTCTGATACGACCGCAGCGGGATGGCAAAGAACAGGAGCGCCCCGCTCAAGACCATGACGGCGAATCCCGCTATGGTCCACGGCAGCAGGCGCCGCGCCGCTTCCGAGACCGGCACGCTGCGCAGCGTCCAGCCCAGCAGGCGCAGGTCGAACATCACCGCCAGGCCGAAGAACAGACACAGCGCCAGCACGTGCACCGATTCGATGAGGGGATAGGCGTATTGCGACTCGTGGAGAGCGACGCTCCACGGCGTTTCACCCAGCCATCTGAAGAAAGCGAGAAGAGACATTGCGGAATGGCGCGGCAAATCGAAGGACGAAGGCACGAATGCGCGCAGGCGCCTGCGATCGAGCAGCGTCTCCGTTAATTTTTCTTCTGGCTGCCCGGCGTCAGCTCGTACGGAGCGCCGATGCCGGAAGAGCCGAGAAACAGCTTGCGTCCGTCCGGGAAGGTAAGGTCCCTGCCGTTGGCGCGGCGCGATCCGTCTTTGGCCTGATACCCGTCCACCAGGATCTTGGTCCCGGGCAGCAAGGAATCTTTGGTAAAGCCTCGACGAAAGAGGACGTTCGGCGTGCCGGCCTCGAACGACCACTTTTCCACCGAGCCGTCGGATTTCTTGACATCCAGGTGGAGCCACACGTGGGGGTTGGTCCATTGCATCCGGGTGATGGTGCCCTCCACCTTGACGGGCCGGTTGGCGTCGAACTCCGCCGCAAACGCGTGGTGCGCCCGCAGCGGCAGCGCTGCCCCGGCCGCGAGCAAACCGATTCCCGCAATCACAAAGCCTAGTTTCGTTCGCATCGGATGAACCTCCAAGAACAGTGAAAAGTGACGAGTGACGAGTGACGAGAACAACCCACCGAGTCGTCACTGGGTTTATGCGTCACTAGGTCACTATACCTCTGTTAGATTTCACTTTCTATACCAGTCATAGAACCGGCCGAACAGTGTGCAGAATCGAACCCACGATGTTTTACTGAACGAACCCGCGCTCGCGATAGTACTGCATCGCTCCGGGGTGCATCGGAATCACCTTGCTGACCGCGACCGTCTGGGGATCGTAGTACCAGGGTTCGAGCTGGACCTGAAACAACTGGCGATGTTCATCCAGCGCCTTCGCGACGGCATAAGCGAAATCGTCCGGCGCGTCGTCGCGAACATAGATGAAATGATTGGGCCGCATCACCGTGGGGATCGGCCGATCCACGCCTCGAAAGAGGGCCAGCGGCATGGTGGCGCGCTCGTAGCCCGGCACCTGGGCGAGTCTCGCCAGTAAGGGTTCTTCCATCTCGAGGAAAACGAGATCGTTTAACTGGCTGGCTTCATACCACGATCGGTGCTCGGGCGTGTTCGCCAAAAGGCCGGTGCCGATAAAGACATCGGCGGAGGCTTGCTTTTCGCGCGAAATACGAGTCGGCCCCACTCCCTGAGGCGGCAGAATGCCTCCGCCGCGGGCTTTCAGGCCTTCCGGATTGATTCCGTAATAATCGAAAATGATTGCGTTGCCTCCCGCGATCCAGGTGGGTTGAGTGCGTTCCTTGATCTGACTGAGATTGGTGATTCCGGATTTCTTGCTCGCCGCCACGAGCATATACGTCGAGGTCCGGATTACGGCGATGACCCGATAGTTGCGCCGCTGTTTGTGATCTTGGGCGTAAGCGCCCGTGCCGTTCCAGGCATCAATCAAATTGGTTTCGCTGGTGGCGCTGATATCCGGCACCGCGTCGGGTGGAGGCTCGATGTACTCGGCAGTCATGCCGAGCTCCGCGCCCGGGGGCATCACCGGTTTGGTTTTGTCCGCCATTTCTCGCGGCCCGAAATTCGACCAGCAGACCCAGCAGATGGTCGTGTCATAGCCATAAAACTTCAGCGCGTCCGCTGTAACCTTTGCGAGAATGCCCCACGGACACGCTTTGCATGCGCCCGCGAATACGGGCTTTTTTGCGGCGATCGTCGCGGATACGACCACCTCTCCCGCAGGACCCACATTCTGGGTTCGCCCCGGGCTGAAGACAACAGCCCATGACAGAACGATCAGGTAAACCGAGCAGCGAGCGATTCCGCGCATTGTTTTTCTCCTCGCGGCATTCTAAGCTTTACTTTCGATACCAATCATAGAACTGGTCGCCGGGGGGGACCTTGCGCGTGATCTCGACGATCATGGTCTCCCCTTCCCAGCGCTTCACCAGTTGCTGCCTGCGGACGTGCCCTAACATGAACTCCTCGGCAAACTCGATGCAGGGGTACTCGATCAACTGGCTGTTCGGTTCGAGACGCCGGTAGAGCGGCATGGCAATGCTCCAGGAGCGCGTAAAAACTTCCGGGTCCTCGATCGTCGCTTGGTAGCGGATGGCGTCCGGCGTGATCGGCGTGAAGCGCTCCACCACGCGCAGCGCAGCGCTGTGGAAGTTCCCGGCGCGGTCGAACCAGTTCTTGCCGTTGAAGCCGGTCACGTCCACGACCAGCGTATCGCCCTCCCAGCGGCCCACCGAATGGCCCATGTAGGTGTCGTCGGGAGGCCCTTCGACTTCATCGAGGTGGATGGTGCGGGCGGCGTTCGCAAACGTGTAGGCCATCTGAATCTTGTTCGCGCTCTGCACGATCTGAAACGGATACGGCATGTACATGGCGCGCGGGATGCCCGGCAGATAGCACTTGAGCTCCGGGTCGCGGTCAATCCAATTTTCCGAGTTCTCTTTCTTGATCGCCGCGGCTTCCGGTTTGTAAGGAATCTCGCCGTCGCCTTCGACCACGCCGAGCGATCCCGGCACTCCGGCCGCGGCTCCGAGCGCGAGCACGGGCGCCGCCGGCACGCGGGCGAACTCATACGACGGGTAGACGCCGGGCTGCGTCACCGCGCCCGGCCGCGCTTCGTGGGCCTGCAAGTCCCAGTGCGCTTCGTTGTTGGCCTGCCAGACGCCGCTGAAGTTGGGTTTGCCGCCCGTAGTTCGCGCCGGCC
>CAYWWM010000271.1:0-4711 GCA_964461735.1 uncultured Solibacteraceae bacterium
GTCTTGTGGCTGGTGTACCAGATATTCCCATCGTTATCGAGCGCCGCGTCGTGCAGCGCCAGATGTTCGCGGGGCAACTCGTACTCGGTGACGACGACGCGAGTGGACGGGCCGCGCGGCCGGGGGAAGACGCGCACCGGCCCATCCTGCGAGTCCGGTCCGCGAACCCGCGTGAGCCAGCTCAGCAGGAGCTTGAAATCGGCGTCCGCGTCCGCCAGGGCCCGGTTGCGAATCGCGATCGCCGTTCCCTGGTGGTGCATCATGCGGTCCAGAATCAGACGCCAGCCGTGCTCGTCATAGCGATTCCGGAAGATCTGCTGCCAGGAGTGGCATCCAGAGCAATATCTCTGGAGCGTGGCCTTTTCCTCCGCCGTGCCCGGAATGTTCCACATCTGTTCCGCGCTGCTCAACTGCGACCACAGCTCCGGCGTGACGGGCAGATTGTCCGAGGCGGCAACTCGTTCGAGCGCAATCTCGCCGAGATTCGTTGCGCCGCTGATCGAAACCCCGTCGCGCCGGTACGGTTTGAACGGGACGGGCGTGGCGATGCGCAAGGTGTATTGCCCGGCTTGCATCGCGGGGAACTCGAACTTGCCGTCGCCGTTGGTGTAAACCGTGGTCCGCACGCCGTTTGGCGCGACCAGCATGACGCCGATGCCTTCGGGGGAATCGCCGCTTGCGATTCGCACTGATCCCGTAGCGCCGCCGGTGAGGCTGCTCGGAACAGTCCACTTGTTCCTCTCCGCCTTGTACCAAGGATTCACGGGGGGATTTTCGCCTTCCACGCAGCACTGCCCCGAGCGGATATAGGCGACCACGTCCGCGACATCGGCATCAGACATGCTCGTGCGAAACGCCGGCATGCCCGGGCCGCCCGCTTTGATCTTCGCGGCGACTGTCGCATCGCTCACGGCCTCGCCCGAGACCAAACTTCTCCGCTGATAAAGGTCCTTCAAGTACGGTGCGCTCTTGGCGTACTTGTTGTGGCACATCCAGCACTTGTAGAAATAGATCGTCTCCCCGCGCGCCGCGCCGCTGTCGGCCACAATCGTATACGTGTCCAGACGGCGAGAACGCTGGAGATCGTCCGCGGCGCCGCCCGGCGGCCTCTGCGCGACTTGGGCCGCGACCTGGGCCGCTGCCAGCCAGGCCATCGTTCCGGCGATCAGCAGGGCTGTTCCTGCAGTGAGTATTGCCAGACTTGCGCGTGTCCGAGAATATCTGCCGTTTTGTTTTGGCATGGTGTCCCCCTTAAACGGAATCAATAGACGGAATCAATTGGCTGGCCTCCGTGCAGTGGAAAGTATACATCCATTTACCTTCGACAGGCTTCAACGGAGAAAGACGCCCCGGAGGGTGATTCCCGAAACAGTCACCTCGAAGCGGTCCGCTCCCGTGACCTGGTTCACCTGCGAGAAGGCACGTTCCGTGACGCTGATGCTGCCGGCCATCCCCAGGTCCTCTGCCAGCTTCGACGCCGTATTCACCGCATCCCCGGCGATCCCGCTTGGCCCGCGGGCGTTCCGAAACAGAAGCACCGGACCTGCGTCAATGGCTGCCTGCACCGCAAGGCCGTTTGCGGCGAGCTTGGACTGAGTCTCCCGCGCAAAGCCGATGCCCTCCTGCGGCGTGTCAAACGTGAGAATGGCAATGCCCCCGCCGGAAGCGGCGATATGGTCCCCGGCAGACAGCGGCTCCCGGATTACGGTATCCATGAGCGCGTTGATCACCAGATCATCGAGCAGGCTGTCGAGCGAGGGCGCGCCCGCGGCGCCCGGCGCGCGCTGGCGGGAGAGAAACACCACGGTGCACTCCTGCAACCACTGGCCGTAAATCTGGCGCCGGATTTCCTCCGACTTGCCGAGCCGCGACAGCAGTCCGTAGAATTCGGGCGGGAAGGCGTGCGGAAACGAGGTTTCTCTCTCCCGGAGCCAGGGCGCGCGCCGGTTCCATTGAGCCATGTAGACCGGCTCCGGAAAATCTTCCGGCGGGAGCGCCTGAAGACCCAGGTGGGGAACCGGGTCTCCGCCGTCCGCTTCGAGCTGCCGCGCCACGCTGCCGGTCAGCAGGATTTCTCCCGGCCCCGCGCAGTGCTCCGCGAAATATTCGACAGTGTCGGCGTCGGCTCCATAGAGTCCTCCGCCGATTTCATAGAAGCTTCCTGCGTGGATGCACATGCCGACTTGGACGGGGTGCCTCTCGGCGATGCGAGTCTGCGCCTCCGCCATGGCCTCGATGATCGCTGCTGCCCCGAGGTCGCGCGCGTAGAACATCTCCGTGTTGTCGGCCACCCAAGCCCCGATCGCCCGGCCGCCGATCTCCCGGCCCAAGGCATGGATGATCTCTTTCGGGCGCAGGATCAGGCTCAGGACCTCGAGCAGGTCCATCTCCTTCATCATCCTGCTCAGGCCCGAGGCGTCCGAAGCCACGACCGTGCCTTGCACCCGGAACGAATCGAGCAGCGTCACCGCCGCCTCGAGGTCCTGCTGGCCCGTGGCCCAGTCGCGCAACAGTTGCACCGGGACGGGCCCGGCAATATCCTGCGTCAAATCCGCCAGCGCGGGGATTGCTTTCGGGAGAGGCATTTTCTAGTTCCTGACTACGGCAGTGTAACAACCAGGCTGCGCTGCGGGTGCGTTCTCACTGTCCGCCGCGATCGAGCGCGGCGCGACGATTCGGAGCTAGGGAGAACTCGCCGCGTCGGCGGTGTCCGTCGTCAGCCGCGCCACGATTTCGTCGAGCGCGGCCTCGGCCCGGGCTTCGATGGCTTCTCGCGTCTGGTCCTGGATCGGATGCTCCACGTAGACGGCGTCGAAGTCGGGCCGTCCGAGCGCGCTCGCCTGCGCCCGCGCCGGCAGCAGGAATTCACGCGTCGCCACGGGCACGGTAGCGATTCCTGCATTTTCGAGCCGAATCGAGTCGTGCAAACTGCACGTGGTGCACGACCCTCAGTCGGCCAGCGCTTCGATGACGGCGTGCGCGCCGCGCAATTGCTCGATCACGTCGCCGGGCGCGCGCTTCGTGAAGGTCGGCTTCGCCGCGCGCACCACCCGTGCGACCCCGTAGCGTTCCCGGAGTAGGCGCTCGATCCGGTCGAGAAAAACGCTGCTGCCCGGCTTGCTGATGTCCAGCAGCCCGACTGTTTTCCCCGCGAGCGTTGGGAGGCGCGGCGCGGGCGCGACGTTCCTCAGCGCGGTTTCATTCATCGGGTTCACGATTACGGTAGGCATGTCTCTTTCCCCTTATGGCTAGCGGATAAACTATGCGGTCATCCTGAGGAGCTTGTCCTGAGCGAAGTCGAAGGGCGCAGCGACAAAGGCCCTGCCTTTCAAAGAAGTCGGCAATTCCGGCAAACTTCAGACCGGATACGTCACCATTTGACTCCCGCGCGGGCCGGTGACCCAGCTCCCGATCACGGCCGAAAATTTCCCCGCGGTTCCTCCCGCGACGACGATCTTGATCGCCTCCGGCGCGCGGAACTTCTGATAGCAGCGCTCGCCGCCGATCCTCACTTCTTTGTAATGCGGGATGAACTGCGAGCCTTCGCTCTCTTCCCCGTCGTAGGCGCGGACGGGGACGCCGGTGTTCTCGAACAAAAATTGCCGCACCTGCTGCTTGCTCCAGCCGTCCCGGCGAATCGTCTTCACGTGCTCGGGGCACAGGATGACCATCGCCTCGTAGCCCAGGCAGGCGCGGTACGTGAACACCGTCGCCAGCGTGTAGGTGATCGTCTTCAGCAGCCCCTGGGCGCTGCGCGCCTTGTGTTCGGCGACCCCGCGCGGAGGCTCCGCCGCAAACACCGTCACGGCGCTTTGTTCCCGGCGAAATCCCATCTCGACGTGCAACGGCTCCCAGGGGCTTTCCTCTTCGTTCTCGGCGACGCAATAGGAAAACTTCCCCGGATTGCCGAGCGCGGACATGTCAATGCCGTCCGGGCGGCCGCCGCCCACGTTGAGCAGGAGCAGTTGCACGGCGCGCCCCAGCGTGCTATTGGCTCGGCGTATGTTGCTGAACACGTTCCGGCCGCAGGCAAACTCTAGTTCGTTGCGGACGGGGCCGTTGACGACGACGAGCGGCGCCGCAAAGTGCGTGGTTGCCTGCACGCCGTGAATATTTAGCCGCTCATCGCACAGCGCCCGGACCAGCGGGATCAGCACCCGCATCATCTCCGGCGCGCACCCCGCCATCACGGCGTTGGCCGCGATTTTCTCGACCGTCGCTTCGCCGTAGCAGGGGGGGATCAACCCGATCACTTCGTCCGGCTCGCACGGTGTCGCCACGAGCATTCGCTCCACGCGCTCGACTGTCGGAGGAATCACCGGCAGCGCGTCCCCGAAGGCTTCGCGGCAATATTCGTAGACGTCCTGCTCCTCACTCAGGACGGCGCGGCTGGCGCGAGGACCGCGCGCCCGATGCAGCGCCAAAGGCTGCAGCGCCTCTTCCGCGCCCGACGGCTCCCGATGCCGCGACGCGCAACCCGGTTTCCTCGCCGGCGCTCCGTCATAGGCGTCCGCCACCGGCGGTTGCCCGAGCGCGGCGGCCATCGCGTTCAGTCCTTCCTTGTCGAAACCGACTTGGGTCTGGAGAACCGTCCCCGCTGCGTCGAGCAAGACCAGCGTCGGCACCGCGATGGGGTCGTAGGCGCGCGAGATTGCCAGGTCCCGGTCAATTGTCACCGCAAAGGCGACAGACATCTCTTCGACGAAGCTCC
>CAYWWM010000272.1:0-4704 GCA_964461735.1 uncultured Solibacteraceae bacterium
CGGTCTTGTGCGGCTATGCCCGGATCGGCGGCTGGGCGGTCGGCCTGGTTGCCAATCAGAGAAAGTCGGTGCGCGTCGCCGCCCCGAACACCGGGGAAACGCGCTTGCAGCTCGGCGGCGTCATCTACACGGAAGCGGCGGAAAAGGCCGCGCGCTTTATCCTGGACTGCAATCAGAGCCTCGTCCCGCTCGTCTTCCTGCACGATGTCAGCGGCTTTATGGTCGGCAAGGACGCGGAATGGAGCGGCATCATCCGCGCGGGCGCCAAGATGGTCAACGCGGTTTCGAACAGCGTCGTGCCGAAGATCACCGTGATCTGCGGCGGCAGCTTCGGCGCGGGTCACTACGCCATGTGCGGCAAGGCCTACGATCCCCGCTTCATTTTTGCTTGGCCCACGGCCCGCTACGCTGTCATGGGCGGGGAGCAGGCCGCCGGAACTCTGGCGGAAATCAAGACCAAGCAGCTCGAGCGCGACGGCAAGCCGGTGGACGAGCGCAAAAGAAATGAGATTCACGAGGCCATCCGGCTCACCTACGAGCGCCAGACCGACGCCCGCTACGCGGCGGCGCGTCTCTGGGTGGACGCCATCATTGACCCGGCTGAGACGCGCGAGGCGCTGATCTGGGCGTTGGAGGCTGCTTCCCGAAACCCCGGCGTCCGCGAGTTCAAAACCGGCGTGCTGCAAACTTGAGCCGTTTTGCGGGCGTGAGCGCAGCGGGAGCCCGCAGGCGAAATCCTGAGCGCAGCGCAGGATCTCGGAAGGACCTCCAAGGAACGCCTCAATGCAACCCGTGAAGCTCATCGAATGCCCGCGCGACGCCTGGCAGGGTCTGGAAAAGGTCATCCCCACCGACGCCAAGGTTTCCTACCTCACCCGGCTGCTCGAGTCCGGCTTTCGGAATCTGGACGCGGTCAGTTTTGTCTCTCCGAAATACGTGCCGCAGATGGCCGACAGCGAGCAGGTCATGGAGCGCTTGCGCGCCGAACTTCCCCATTTCCCCGGCGCGGAGATCATCGGCGTGGTCGTCAACGAGCAGGGCTTTCGCCGCGCCCTGGCCGCGGGCGTTGGCACGGTTGGCTATCCGCACTCGCTCTCCGAGCGTTTCAGCCGCCAGAACGCCAACCTGTCCCTGGCGGAATCCCGCACTCTCGTCCAAACCATGCAGCAGGCGCTGGCCGCGCTGCCCAAGCCGCCGCAGTTGGTGGTCTACATTTCGATGGCCTTCGGCAACCCCTACCACGAGCCTTGGGACCCCAGCCTGGTCGTGGAAACGGTGCGCTGGCTCCAGAGCCTGGGAGTGCAAGCCGTCTCCCTGGCGGACACGGTCGGTCTCGCGAACGCCAAAGACGTCGCGGACGTCCTGCGGCGAATGAATCTTCCCGCCGCCGGAATCGAGATCGGAGTGCATCTGCACAGCCGTCCCGACGGGGCGGCCCAGAAGGTGCTCGCGGCCTACGACGCGGGCTGCCGCCGCTTCGATTCCGCCCTCACCGGCCTGGGCGGCTGTCCCTTTGCCGGCAACGATCTGGTCGGCAACATCCCCACCGAGGTCGTAGTGAGCGCGCTCTGCGCCCGCGGCGTGGATGCGGGCCTTCCGGCCCAGGCTCTCGCGGATGCGCTCGATGCCACGCGCCGCCTGCGCCGCGAGTATGCGGCATCCGGATCGAGCTCTGGGCCATCGGCACTTGACCGAGCAGGAGGCCGGGCATAGAATTGCTCCTACATGGAGATTCGCGCCGAGACGGAAGAGATCGGAGGGCCGACGAGGATGGCGTGGAAGATCTTTTTTGGGATAGCACTTGCTATCGGGGCGGGACGCCTCCCGGCTGCCGGCCAGCAATCCGCTCTCCCGGTGACCCCGCCGCCGGCGGCCCAGCAAGCGGTTTTGAATACCTATTGCGTCACCTGCCACAATGAGAGGCTGCGCACCGCCAATCTGCTCCTGGACAAAGCGGATCTGGTCAATGTAGCAGCGGATGCGGCTGTCTGGGAAAAGGTGGTGCGGAAACTGCGGGCCCGGGTGATGCCCCCCGCCGGCCTGCCCCGGCCGGATCAGGCCTCCTACGATTCCTTGGCGATGTATCTTGAAACGGAGCTGGACCGGGCGGCCGCTGCCAGTCCCAATCCGGGCCGCACCGGCCTTCATCGCCTGAACCGCGCCGAATATGCCAATGCTGTCCGGGACTTGCTGGCGCTGGAAATTGACGGCGGAGCGCTGTTCCCCCCGGACGAATCGGCCTACGGTTTCGACAACATGGCAGCGGTGCTCTCGGTATCGCCGCTGCTACTCGAACGGTATTTGGCGGCTGCCAGAAAGATCAGCAGCCGCGCGCTGGGAGATCGCGGTGCCCGCCCGGTGTTCGAAACCTACGAGGTTCACAAGTTTCTCCGGCAGGATGACCGCATGAGCGAAGACCTCCCGTTCGGGTCGCGGGGCGGCATCGCGGTGCGGCATTACTTCCCGCTTGACGGCGAGTACGTCCTCCGAATCCGTCTGCAGAAAGAAGCCCGGGAACGGATCCGCGGCCTCCATGAGCCGCACCAAATTGACGTCCGTGTAGACGGCGAACGAGTCGCGCTGCTCACCATTGGCAGCGAGACCATGGGTAAGCCGGCGCCGATTTTTTCGCTGGGGACTCTGGTGGGCGATCCCGAACGAGAACAATACGAGCGCTTCGCGGATGAGGCCTTGGAAGTCCGCTTTGCGGCGAAAACAGGCGCGCGGCGGGTGGGAATCTCGTTCGTGAATCAGCTCGTGATTCCCGAGGGTCCTCTGCATTACATCAACGGCAGGCCGGATTACCTTCCGCGCCTCTCGCTGTCCGATCGGATTGAAAATCGGGGTGGTCTGCCCGAAGTGCACACGGTCTCGATTGGCGGGCCCTACGACGCCAAAGGATTGGGAGAGACCCCCAGCCGCAGCAAGGTTTTGACGTGCCACCCCGTGAACCCTGCCGACGAAGCAGCTTGTGCCAAGCGGATTCTTTCCACGCTGGCGCGCCGAGCGTATCGCCGTCCGGTGGCAGAGGAAGATCTCGAACCGCTGCTCCGCTTCTACCAGGCCGGGCAGAGCGACGGAGGGTTCGAGGAGGGTATACGCCGGGCACTCGAAGCGATCCTGGTGAGCCCGGAGTTCCTGTTCCGCATGGAAAGCGATCCGGTCCCGCCACGCGGGACGGCGCCGGGCACGGTCTATCGGGTGAGCGACATCGAGCTGGCCTCCCGGCTGTCCTTCTTTCTCTGGAGCACGATCCCCGACGACGAACTCCTGGACGCGGCCGAGCGTGGCGCGATGCGGGATCCCAGCGTCCTGGAGCAACAAGTGCGGCGGATGCTCCGCGATTCTCGCTCGCAGGCTTTGGTAAGCAATTTTGCAGCCGAGTGGCTGAGCCTGCGCGCGCTGGCTGCGGCCAAGCCGGATCAAAACGTGTTCCGCGATTTCGACGAGAACCTGCGGGACGCCTTCCGCCGCGAGACGGAGCTTTTCTTCGAACACATCATGCGCGAGGATCGCAGCGTGATCGAGTTCTTGGATGCGGACTATACGTTCCTCAACAATCGCCTCGCCGAGCACTATCAGATTTCCGGTGTGTACGGCAGCCATTTTCGGCGTGTGCCGGTGAGCGATGGGAAGCGCGGAGGGTTGCTGGGCCAGGGTGCGATCCTGACCGCGACTTCCTATGCCAACCGGACCTCCCCCGTGACGCGCGGCAAGTGGGTGTTGGAGAATCTGTTGGGGACGCCGCCGCCGCCGCCGCCGCCGAACGTTCCGGCCCTGGGGGAGCAGGTCTCGGGCGGCAAGGTTCTCACGATGCGGGAGCGAATGGAGCAGCACCGCGCCAATCCGGCCTGCGCGGTCTGCCACAGGATGATGGACCCGCTGGGATTCGCCCTGGAGAACTTTGACGGCATCGGCAAGTGGCGCTCCGCCGAAGGAGCCACGCCCATCAATTCGTCTGGGGTGCTCCCCGACGGCACTCCGTTTCAAGGGCCGGAGCAGTTGCGGAGAGTTTTGCTGACGCAGCGGGAAGGGTTTGTCGCTACCCTCACCGAAAAATTGCTCACCTATGCGCTGGGTCGAGGCACGGAGCATTCGGATATGCCGGCCGTCCGGAAGGTGATGCGGGAAGCAGCTCGCAATGAATACCGCTGGTCGTCTCTCATTCTCGGTGTCGTCCAAAGCACGCCGTTTCAAATGAGGAGGTCGCCCTAGGGCAGGAGGTTCCCATGATGATTTTCCGGAAAGCGATTCCCCGCCGGACGTTTCTCCGCGGCATGGGGGCAACCATTGCGTTGCCGCTGCTCGACGCCATGGTCCCGGCGTTCGCATCCCCGAGCCAGGCGGCGGTGCTGTCCCCGGCTCGTCTGTCCGTCTGCTATGTTCCGAACGGGATCATTCCGAAGGCGTGGAAGCCGGCCACGGCGGGCGCCGATTTTGAGATCACTCCGGTTCTGCAGCCCTTGGAGAAATTCCGGGACCGCTTTCTTGTGCTCAGTGGACTCAGCAGTAAACCCGCGGAGGCCGCGCCGGGCGACGGCGGCCAGACCGCGCCGCATGAGCTCGCCTGCGGCGCGTTTCTGACGGGCGCCCATGCCCATAAGGAAGGTCGCGTGGGGGTTTCGATGGACCAGGTGCTGGCGCAGGCGCTCGGCCAGCACACCCAGTTGGCGTCGCTCGAGCTCGGCATCGAGGGCGCCGACG
>CAYWWM010000273.1:0-4694 GCA_964461735.1 uncultured Solibacteraceae bacterium
GTGCTGTTCGAGGAAATCTTCCAGCTCGCGCAGCGCGGATTCCCGCTGGCGCCTGCGCAAATAGATCCGGGCGATGGCCAGTTGCGGATAGGAGAAGTGGGCGGGGTCCAGCTCCTTGGTCCGCCGCAGGTGTTCGAGCGCCCGCTCGAACTGCCCCAGGCGGAAGTAGCTGAGGCCCAACTGCGCATTGGCCAGAGCGTCGTTGGGACGGAGCTCCTGGGCGCGCTGGTTGTATTCGATCGCTTGGCGCGCGCTGCCGCCGGCCAGCAGCACGCCGCCCAGATTGACCAGCGGCTCAAATGCCTCCGGATCAATCGCCAGCGCCTCGCGGAAATAATTCTCCGCGACTTGGAATTCCCCTCGCTGGAAGTAAATGGTTCCGAGGTTGTTCATCGCCTCGATAAACTGCGGAGACAGTTCCACGGCCCGCTTCAACAGGCGGATGGCTTCGTCCACCTCGCGGTCGCGCAGGCGGTCCTGGGCTTTGCGGAACTCCCCGCGCGCCTTGTGGGAGACGCTCAACTCGCGCACGGAAACCACCCCGGTGTTCACAGCCCGCGTCTGGCGCTCGAGAGTTTCCTGATCAAACACGAACTTCCTGGCCACTCTGCCTTCCGGGTCCGCAAAGCTCTCGGTAATTTCCACGGTTTGCAGGATCTCGCCAGTGCCCGGAATGTAAATGGCAAGGGTGTAAGTTCCCGACGGGACGTCCTTAAACCGGAAGCGGCCGCGATGGTCGGCCCAGGTCCGCGCCCGGAACGGGAAGGCCACGCCCGCTAAATTCACATACAGCCGGGCCCGCCGCGACACCAGGGTCCGAGGCGGCAGCGTCACTTCCCCCCGAAACTCCAACTCGGCTTCCCGCTTGCGTTCCTGCGCCGGCAGAGAGATCACGCCGGGTGCGGAAGGGAGGACTGTCAGCCAAAGCCCCAAGCAAACGGCTGCCCCCCTGCGGCAGCCTCGGGCGCACGATGATTTTCCTCCCACCGGCCGAGCGCGAAGTTGTGCGGAACGAAGCATCCCTCGCCAACTCCCCCATCGTCTTGAAGCCCGCCGCATTCGAGGCAGCATCCTTTTCTTGGTTGCATTGTACCATTGGCATTCCCGTCCGGGGAGCGAATCGGGCGGAAAATTTTAACGGGCATCTGTCGCCCGTTCTTCTCACCCAAGGATAGTTCCGGGATTGCCCTCGGATTGTGTTTGTATGAATGACTGTCCGTGAGTACAATAGGTCCCATTCGAGCGTTGCCGACGGGGGGCGCATCGGGTATGCATTCTCATCTGCAGACACGGACCGTGGAGTTCGCCGTCGAAGGCGTGGGGAAGACCGCCGCCTTTGAGGCCCGGCCGGGCGGAGCGGGTTCCTATCCCGGCGTCCTGGTGGTGCAGGAGTGGTGGGGATTGAACGACCACATCCGGGACATCGCCGGGCGCTTGGCCGCCGAAGGCTTTGTGGCGCTCGCCCCGGACCTCTATCAGGGCAAGACCACCAAAGACCCCAACCTGGCCTCGGCCTGGATGGCCGCACTTGACCGCGAGCACGCCATGAAAATCCTGCTCGCCGCGTTGCGCTTCTTGCAAGAAAAGGAGCCGGTCTACGCCGAGCACGTCGGCGTCCTGGGCTTCTGCATGGGCGGGAGCTACGCGCTGCTGCTGGCCTGCCGCGCGCCCGCGCTCAAGGCCGCCATCCCGTTCTATGGCGATCTCCCCGACCCCCTGGACCAGGTCAGCCAGATTCGCTGCCCGGTCCTGTTTATCGCCGGCGGCAAAGACCGCTGGATCAACGCGGCGAAGGTGGATAAGCTCCGCAAAGCTTTTCAGCAATACGGCACGCAGGCCGAAATCCGCGTTTATCCGGACGCCGACCACGCCTTCTTCAACGACACGCGCCCGGAGGTCTATCACGCTTCCGCCGCCCAGGATGCCTGGACCCGCGCCCTCGGCCTGCTGAGCCGCACGCTGAAAAGCTAAGAGTCAGGAGGCAGTGAGTAGTGAATAGTGAGTGGTGAGTAGTGAGTGGTGAGTGGTGTCATCCCGAAGAGCGTACTGCCCCGAGCGAAGCGAGGAAAGCGACGAGGGACCTGCACTTTCTTCTCAACTCACCACTCACTACTCACTCGACCGACTGGTTCGGCGAGCGACCTCGGCCTGAATCCGTTCCGCTTCTTCGCGGCTGAAGGTGAGTGTTTCTACGGCCAGGTCCTGCATCGCAGCGCGATCCCAGCTTGCCTGCATGATCCCTCGCTCCGAGTGTGACGCCACGTGCAGCAGCAGGTGGCCGATCTCGTGCGCCATCGCGTAGCCCAGAATCTGCGTCTTGTGAGGGACGCGGGAAGCCCTTCCTGCGACTCCAGCCTTCACTTGATCCCAAACCAGCTTTTCCACCATGTGATCGAAAACGAACACCTTGATCCGGTCGTGATCCGTGGCCGCGCCGGGAGCCAGCCCCATGACATTGGCAGATACTCTCAACCGTTCCGCTCTCTCCCGAGGAAGGACGTCTATGTAGACGTTGCTGAGCTTTGACGCCTGCCGCCCCGCCATTTCTGAATTGCCGTCCAGCACGGTGGCCTGCACTCCGACCTTTTCGAGGATGTGCGTCAGAATTTCTCCAGCCCGGTCGAGGACTTTCTGGTCCACGGCGGCATGGTTGGTGATATGCACGGTAATTCCCCTTGCTGCCACCGCCTGCGCCGAAGCGGCCCCGGGAGCAATATCCGCCTCCGCCACTCCGCCGATCAAAATCGAAGCCACCCTTATCAGAGCCACTATCCGTGAATTGCCGAATGCCCTGTTCATGTCCGCCTCCCGCCTTCACGGGGGAAGGCGGGAAGGGAGCGTGAAAACTTGAACCTGGGACAGGAAATTTCTTGCGAGAGCGAGGGATCGCTGTTCGGGAGTCTGCGCAACGGTGCTATACTGCCTGCAATCAGCGCGTTACGGTGGGAGAAATCTAATGGCCGAGCCGACAACCCGAGGCGCCACCCAACTGCTCCAAGCCTGGGGTCGGGGGGAAGACGCGGCTCTGGAGAAACTGCTTCCCGTGGTCTATCAGGAGCTGCGCCGCATCGCCCGGCGCTACATGGCGGGCGAGCGTGCGGGACACACCCTGCAAACCACGGCGCTGGTCAACGAAGCTTACCTGCGGCTGATTGATTCGCGCAGAGTGAACTGGCAGAGTCGCACGCACTTCTTCGCCATCTCCGCGCAACTGATGCGGCGCATCCTGGTGGACCACGCCCGCTCGCGGGGCTACCAAAAGCGCGGCGGCGGCGCGTGGCCGGTTACTCTCGACGATGATCTGGTCGTCTCGGTGGGGCAAAGGCGGGACGTGGTCGCTCTCGACGATGCACTCAAAGCTCTGGCCGAGGTGGACCCCCGCAAGAGCCGCGTGGTCGAGTTGCGCTTCTTCGGTGGCTTGAGCGTCGAGGAAACCGCCGAGGTCCTGAAGGTTTCCCAGGACACCGTCCATCGCGACTGGCGGCTCGCCAAATCCTGGCTGCGGCGGGAAATGGCCAGAAGCAGTGATTAGTGGATAGTGAATGGTGAATAGTTTGAAAGGCGGAAGGGCAGTGATTCGTGAATAGTGAATAATGGCGGCAGAGCGGAGCTCAAGGTGAAATCTGAAATCAACTAACCACTATCCACTAATCACTATCCACTGCTTTTCTACTCCCCGCTCCCTACTCCCTACCCCCTACTCCCAAAAAATCCGTGTAATCTGCGGAATCTGCGGATAAACTGTTGGTCATAGGCGGTAACGCGGATGTCTCCGGACCGATGGCGGAAGGTCGAGGAGCTTTACCACGCGGCGCGGGAGCGCGACGTAACGCTGCGCGCGGTCTATCTGCATGAAGCCTGCGCGGGCGATGATTCGCTGCGGCGGGAGGTCGAGTCGCTGCTGGCGCAGGACGCAGCGGCGGAAAGCTTCCTCGAAGCGTCTCCTGTCAAAGACGTAGCGGCCCAGGCGGCCCGCGATGCCCAACTGTTCGGCCACGACCCGGCAGAATCAGAGCAGGCTGCGCCGGGGGTGTCGCAAGAACAATCGCTCGTCGGACGGCAGCTTGGTTTGTATCAGGTTCGCGCAAAGATTGGCGAAGGCGGCATGGGCGAAGTTTACCGCGCCTTCGATACCAAGCTGCGGCGTGACGTGGCGCTGAAAGTTTTGCCGAAGCAGTTCGCGCGCGACCCGGAGCGGATGATTCGCTTCCGCCGCGAAGCGCAGTTGCTCGCCTCGCTCAATCACAAGAACGTCGCGGCGATTTACGGGTTCGAGGAACTGCCCGAAGCGAATTTTCTCGTGCTCGAACTGGTCGAGGGCGAGACGCTGCAAGAAAGGAGTCAGAAGCCAGGAGTCAGAAGTCAGAATAAGACCGGGATTCCAATCGAAGCGGCGCTGGGGATCGCCAAGCAAGTTGCCGAGGGGCTGGAGGCGGCGCATCGCAAGGGCATCACGCACCGGGACATCAAGCCCGCCAACATCAAGGTGACGCCCGAGGGCGTTGTCAAGGTGCTTGACTTTGGTCTGGCGAAAGCATTCGCGGGCGACCGCGCCAATGCAGACTTGTCGGACCTGCCGACCCTCGAACCGGGACCAACGAAGGACGGCCAAATCCTGGGCACGCCGGCCTACATGTCGCCGGAGCAGGTGCGCGGCCAGGAGGTGGACAAGCGCACCGACATCTGGGCCTTCG
>CAYWWM010000274.1:0-4668 GCA_964461735.1 uncultured Solibacteraceae bacterium
TCGGAACAAGAAACGCCGCCACGACGCCGCCCGCGGAGAACAGCGACCACCAGATGGGCTCATTCGATTTCGCCATGCTTCATCCTCGGAGCACGAACCAGGCAATCACGCCGGAGACAACCACCCAGCCGACGTAATTGGGAACGATCATCATCGCCGCGGGCAGGCGTTCCTCGCCTCGCCACACGGCCATGGCCTTGGGCGTCAGGTTGAACCACGTGATCGTGTGGAGCAGCGCGAAGGCCAGCGCGACAATATGAAAAAGGATCGCGAGCGGGGAACGCAGCGCCGCCATGAAGGCTTCATACTCGGCCGGTCCTTGCGCCAGCTGCCGAATCATCAGCAGAAACAGCACGACGTAGCCCGCCACGAACACGCTGCTCAGCTCGCGCAGCAGGAAGAGCAGGTACGACGAGCGCTTCAGCCACCATCCGGCGGAGATGGGGCGCACATACGGTTTCATCGTTTCCTCGGCTTCCTCGCTTTCCTTGCTTCCCTTACTTGCCGCCCCAGGGCCAGAGCAGCGACTTGTACCAATCCATGGTGCTGGCGAGCTTGGCCTGCTGGATGGCGCCGGCCGGGTCCACGTGCTTGGGGCAGACGACCGAGCACTCCCCCACGAAGGTGCACTGCCAGATGCCGTCGTGGCTCGAAACGACTTCCTGGCGGATGTCGCGGCCTTCGTCGCGCGAATCGAGGTTGTAGCGCTGCGCCAGGGCAATCGCCGCCGGCCCGACGAAGTGCGGCTCCAGGCCGTAGACCGGGCACGCCGCGTAGCACAGCATGCAATTGATGTACATGCTGAAGTCTTTGTACCGCGCGTGCTGCGCGGGAGTCTGCAAATACTCTCCTTCCTTCACCGGCTTCTCACCCTCTTTGCGGATGATCCACGGCTGAATGCTCACCAGCTTCTTCATGAAGTCGTCGAGCTGGATCACGAGATCCCGCAGGATCGGGAAGTTCGCGAGCGGCTCGACGCGGATCGGGTTCGGGTAGTAGTCGCGCAGGAAGGCGGCGCAACTCAGCTTCGGCGTGCCGTTGATCATCATGCCGCAGCTTCCGCAGACGCCCATGCGGCAGGACCAGCGGTAGGCGAGCGTGCCGTCCATCTGGTCCTTGATGTAATTGATGGCGTCGAGGACGACCCACTCCTCGTGATAGGGCGCTTCGTAGTTCTGGAAGCGCGGCGCGGAACCCTTCTCGGGATCGTAGCGCAGAATCTCCAGGCGGATGGTTTTATTTGCCATAAACTCGCTCCGCGGGCGGCCAGCGCGTGATGACCACGTCTTTATAATCCATGCGGGGCGCGCCGTCGGTGCGGTGCGCCATCGAGTGCCGCAGGAAATTCTGATCGTCGCGCTGGGGGAAATCCGTGCGCTGATGGGAGCCGCGCGATTCCTTGCGTTGGAAGGCCGAATGCAGCCCGGCCTCCGCCACTTCGAGCATGAACCCGAGCTCGATGGCCGAGATCAGCTCCGTGTTGAAGGAAAGTGTGCGGTCGTCGAGCGACACGTGGCGGTAGCGCTCCTTCAAGGCGGCCATTTTGGGGAGCGCGGCTTCGAGAGTCGGTCCGTCGCGGTAGATACCGGTGGCTTCCTCCATGATCTTGTTCATCTCGGTGCGAATCGTGGCGACGCGTTCGTTTCCCCCGGTCTTGCGGATGAACTGCGAAGCGATGCGCTCCTGCTCGTCGGTCGCCTGCGCGCTCAATTTGTCTTTTGCCAGTTTGGGATGCTCGGCGGCGAAGCGCGCGGCGGCGGCGGCGGCGCGGTGACCGAAGACCAGCAGCTCAGTGAGCGAATTCGAGCCAAGCCGGTTCGCGCCGTTCAAGCTGACGCAGGCGCATTCGCCGGCTGCAAACAGTCCGGGGACGACCGTCGCGCCGTGGATGTCCGTGTCAATTCCTCCCATGCAGTAGTGGACCACGGGGCGCACCGGAATCGGCTCATAGACCGGATCAATGCCCGCGTAGTTCTTCGAAAGCTCGCGGACAAAGGGCAGCTTCTTGTTGATCTTGGCCTCGCCCAGTTGGCGCAGGTCGAGATGGACCACGGTGCCGAACGGGCCCGGCATCGTGCGGCCCTTGGCGTCTTCCTGCATAAAGGCCTGCGAAAGACGGTCGCGCGGCCCGAGCTCCATGGCGCGCAGCCGCGGCCACGGGTCAGCCGGCCCGAGGCCGTAATCCTGCAGATAGCGGTAGCCGTCCTTGTTGGTAAGTATCCCGCCCTCGCCCCGCGCGCCTTCCGTGATTAAGATGCCGGAGCCGGGCAGCCCGGTGGGATGATACTGGACAAACTCCATATCTTTGAGCGCTACCCCGGCACAGTAGGCGAGCCCCATGCCGTCGGCGGTCTTGATGGCGCCGTTGGTGGTGAAGGGATAGAGGCGGCCCGCTCCCCCGGTGCAGAGAATCGTGGCCTTGGCGAGCACGGCGTGCAACTGGCCGGTGAGCAGCTCGATTGCCGTGATGCCCTGGCATCGCCCATCGTCCACCAGGAGTTTCGTCGCAAACCATTCGTTGTGCCACGCCGTGGCCTGGAACTTGAGCGCCGTCTGGAAGAGCGTATGGAGCATGTGGAAGCCGCTCTTGTCGGCCGCAAACCAGGTCCGCTCGATCTTCATGCCGCCGAAGGGGCGCACGGCGACGTGCCCGTCCGGGTCGCGGCTCCAGGGGCAGCCCCAGTGCTCCATGCGGATCATCTCGGCGGGGGCTTCGTTGACGAAGGCTTCGATCACGTCCTGGTCGCCGAGCCAGTCGGAGCCGGAGACGGTGTCATAGGCGTGTGCGTCCAAGCTGTCGTTCGATTTGATGACGGCGGCGGCGCCGCCCTCGGCGGCCACGGTGTGGCTGCGCATCGGATAGACTTTGGAGACCACCGCCACGCGCAGCTTGGGATGCGCTTCGCCCAAATGAATCGCGGCGCGCAGGCCCGCTCCCCCGCCTCCGACGATCACGACATCGTATTCGTGGATTTGCATTGGAACCCTGTCTCACTCAGCGCGGGAAAGCCTCCGAACATACCTTCGTCCCGATGCGCGTCTCCCGGCGAGAGAAACGGAGTATTGTCAGCGGAATCCGGCTGGTTGTCAAGGATTTTCCCAATGTTTGTCCATGCTCTTTAGAGCTGTCCCCATGCGTTGTCGTCCGACAGAAAGGGCTCTCGGCAGCATGGCATTCTCAGACCCGCAAAACTGGTTCCTCGCGCAACTGCCCTGTGCAAGGAAGGTCGAGGCCTTCCTATGAGAAGACCAAAGCCAGGCGCGGAACCGGCAAAGCGATCATCGCCCTGGCGCGGAAGCTGCTCGGCATCACTGAAGAACAACTGGGTGTTCGAGGACTTTCCGAATTTCGTCTTGGCCGGAGTAGACAAAACATCATAGGAGGAACCGATGCGTCCCGGAGCTTTCCGATCGGCGCATTCGCTCGATCCATTCAGGAATTTGCATCGGTGGTGGTCAGGCAGGCTGCTGCGCCAGCGTTTGGGGCAAAGGTCGCCCCCTGGCCTGCCGGAGCGGGAGGGCGCGCCGGAGGCAAAAATCCCGGCTCGGGGAAATAAGAGTCAGAGTCTGCAAACCGGCGCCGGACTGCCAGCTCCCTGTCTGGTTGGAAGTTATTGCATAAGCTTGGAAGCAGTTGTAAGGGCACGGTTTCAACCGTGCCGAAGCGGTGGATGGCAAGGTTCGGCTTCAGCCGCTGAGGGTCAAAAGACGGACCTCAGGGGCTAAAGCCCGGATTCTTCCGACGGGCTGTCGGCACGCCTGAATGAAGGCGTGCCCTTACGGTGCTGCAAAGAGGCTGTGCAACCGCTTCTAGAAGATCTCCGGGAAATAATACGTCAGCACGGCGTTCATGCGCATGTCGCCGACCAGGATTTCCTTATCCTTGGGATTGATGGCGACGCCGCGCGGCTTCATCATAGTGCTTCCGGGGCCTGCGATCTTCCAGCGCGGAGGAATATCCCCGTGGTCGGTAATATTCCAGATGCCGATGAATACGCCCTCCGGCTCCTGCATGTCGTAGGCGCCGGGCATGGCCGCGATGATGCGGCCCTTCGGGGGGTATACCTGAAGCTGGTTGATGCGGAGGATTTCGGTCTTCGGACCCTCGATGATCCGCACGGGTCTCGATTCGCCGCTCGCGGTGCGCTCATAGATCAGCAGGCGCGAGCGTTGGTTGCTCCCTGCCCGAACGATGTCCTTGGCTGCAACGAACACGTGGTTGACCGGATCCACCGCGAGCGTTCCCACGTCGTCGGAAGTGATCTCCGGCCCGGTAATCACGCGCGCTGGCGCGATATTGCCTCGTCCCTCGCGCGGGAACACCAAAATATCGTTCCCGTTGGGAACGTAAATCTCGTTGTGGACCGGGTCCACGTCGAGCCGGTCCGATCCGCGCAACTTGGTATTGGCTCCCTGGATGATCCGAATCGGCGCTTCCTCTCCGTCGGCTCCTCCACGGAACACCAGAATCGCGCGCGAAAAGGGGTTGGTTACCAGCAATTCGTCGTGGACCGGATCGTAGCGAACGTCGTGCATCGTCCGGCTGAGCCGGGTCTGCTGTCCCGCGATCAGGCGGTTCGGCTTCGAATTTTCCCCCGCCATCCTGGCGAAGGCCGCGATCTGCGGATGGGCCACTCAGTTCGGCACCAGAATCTCTTCGCGCTTCGA
>CAYWWM010000275.1:0-4662 GCA_964461735.1 uncultured Solibacteraceae bacterium
CACCGTCACGTCGCCGAACTTCGCCCGCCCGCCCGAGGAGACCCCGTTCGGGATCACCGCCGCCGCTCTCGCCAGGATCGCGTCCCGCGTCGCCGCCGCCGGATTCAGCGTCGTCGCCATGTCCCCTCCTCGTTGCGAATCGCGCTCAGCCGCACCAGCGCGAGGCTATCAGCGCGACGGCGAGGGCCGTGTCGCGCACGGACACGAGGTCGACCCATTCGTCGATGCCGTGGATGTTTCCCGCGACCGGCCCGTAGCAGAGGCAGGGGCCGCGGACGTAGCGGGCGTCGGTCGTGGCGGTCGAGACCTTCCGCCCGGGCGGCGCTCCGTGCAGCTCGGCGTGAGCTTCCCCGGCCAGCCGTGCGAACGCGGTGTCGAGGTCGTGGCGATAGGCGTGCGCACGGAAGCCCTCGAAGGAAACCTCGACTTCCGGGGCTTCCTGCTCGACGGCCCGGACTAGCGCATCGTAACGAATAGCCCCCAGCAGCCTGCCCTCGATGTCCACGACCGGGAGCGTGGTGAGGCGGTGGCGGTCGAGAATCTCCACGACTTCCTCGCGGCTGGCCACGGCCAGGACGTTCACGGTGGAAATGTGCACGAGTTCCTCGAGGCGCTTTTCCCGGGGGGCCGGAACGAGGTCCTGCAAGGGAATCGAGCCGATCAGCAGGCCGTCGCCGTCCATCAAGAGAATGTCGTGCACGCGGCGGCGTCCGAGGCTGCGCAGCCGCTCCATCACCTGCTCGACGGTGGCGTCGGGCCGGAAGGCCGATACGCGCGGGTCCATCAGTTGTCCGGCGCTGTCGGGTGGATAAGTCATCAAGGTCGTGAGTTCCGCGGCGGTTCGCGGGTTCAGGCTGGCCAGCCGCCGCTCCCGAACTTCCTCGCCCAGCCGCAGCAGCAACGGAGCCGTGCGGCTCGGATCCACGATTTCCAGGAGCATGCGCGCCAGCTGGTCGTCCATCTGCTCCAGGGCTTGGCCGGCAGTCTGCGGACTGAGCCGCTCAAACACCGCGGCGGCGGTGGCAGGCCGCACTTGCAGCAAGAGGCGAACCGTCTCTTCGAGCGGCAGGCCCTCGAGCTGTCCGGCGGCGTCGTCCGGATGCAGACTGAAGAAGTTTTCGAGCACGGGTCCCAGCACGGCTTCGCCGGATTCGATCATGCGGATTCTCCTTGCGCGGAGGCGCCCCGGGCGGGCGCGGGCTGCCACGGCTGCATCAGAAGCTCCAGAAACTCGCCGACGCCGATCCAGTAGAGCTCCCCGAGGGCGAGCAGCACTTCCCAGCTCTCCATCAGGTGACCGCCCTTTTCGGCCGACTGGCTCATCTGCCGGATAAGCCGCTGGCGGATCATTCCGAGAAATACTCCTTTTTCATCCACCACCGGAAGCGCATCGAAGTCGCGCCAGCCGGGGTGGCGCAGCAGGGTCACGAGATCCATCCCCGCCGGGAGCATCGTGACATCGGAATCCATGATGGAGCCGACCGGCGCAGACGGGTCGGCGCGCATGAGCTGGCGAAGGTCTATAACTCCCGTCAGCTTGTGGTCCCGGTCCACGACGTACATATAGTAGAAGATGTTTTCCGGATCATGGCGGATCAGAAAATGAACCTTCTCGGCGGGGATGTCTTCGGGGACGGCGTGGGCCTTGGGGTCCATCAGTCCGCCGGCGGTGTTTTCGGGATACTGGAGCAGGAGCCGGGCCGGGCGCGCCATCGCCTCCGGCAGCAAGCCCAGGAGCGCTTCCTGAACGGCCGGGTCCATGCGGCGCAGCAAACGCACGGTGGAATCCATCGGAAGCTCGGCCAGTATAGCGGCGGCCGCGGCGGCCTGCTCCGGAAGCATCGTTACGAGGCACGACGCGGTGGACAACGAGGCCATGCGTTGCACGACTGCGGCCGCGGCGTCTGGAGCAATGTTCCCCAGCAGCCCGGCGACCTCTCGCGGAGGGGTCATTTCCAGGATTCGGGCGGCGTCGTCGGGGTGCGCCTGGAAAAAGGAGGTGACCAGCAGTTCCTCGGAGCGCATGGCTAATTGTCTCCCCTCTTATCTTCGGTCAGGAGGACGGAAGCCTCCTCGCTGAACTTGCGCGCCGGGACCAGCACTTGGCCCTCGGAAGTCGCCAGAACGACGTCGGTCCGGGTAATCGCGAGGATGCGGCCCTGGACGCTGCCGATCCGCACGACCTGCCCGGGCCGATAGGTTTTCAGCAGATAGTGCGCGGAGATGATGTTGCTGGCGGCTAGCCCGGAACCCAATCCAAACGCCAGAGCGGCGCCCCCGAAAGCCGCGCCGAATATGATGGCGACCATCACGGTCAGCAGAGTGCTTTGAATCCCGATCTGCTCGGCTCCCACCACGAATCCCATGAAGAACAGGAGAAACTGCACGGCGCGGCCGAATACGTTGCCGTCGCGAACGCCGGCCGATGCGGCGGCGGCGGAGACCGCCCCGTAAGCCAGGTTGCCGGCCAGAAAGCCTGCCAGCACGATGATCACTCCCAAGAGCAGTCGAGGAAGGTAGGAGGCCAGGTTGCTGGCGAGCGTGGTCAAGACGTTCATCTGCAACCGCTCGGCGGCGGTGGCGAGGAAGAAGAACAGGATGATCCAGTAAACGCCTCCTCCAACGAGCCACAACACTCGGTCCCGAATGCCGCTGCGTTCGAGGGCGCTGCCGATGGCGCGATTTCGGGCCAGCCCGTCCAAGGCCGTGGCCAGCACGCGCCGCAGAAACGCGCGCGTGAGATAGGCCAAAAACCATCCGAACAGCAGCAGGATGAGCGCCTCGGGCAGAGCTGGCAGATAGCCCGAGATCTCCCGCAGCAACTCCCCGACCGTTTCCCGCCAGCTCGCCAGCATGGATTCCTCCCGCTCGAATACTACCAGAAAAGGTGTCAGGTGCTAGGTGTTGGGTGCCAGGGCGGAAGCACAATTAGTCGTTGCCGCCCGAGGCGCCGGCGGGGTGAAACAAGGCGTGGAAGCGGGAGGCGAGCGCGGCGCGAAGATCGAAGGTCAGGCTGAGCAAGGCGGGAACCAGAAACAGCGTGAAAATGGTGGAGACGACGAGGCCGCCCACCACCACGCTGCCCAGCCCGCGGTAGAGCTCCGAGCCGGCTCCGGGAAACAAGACCAGCGGCAACATCCCGAAGACGGAAGTGCCTACGGTCATGAAAATAGGACGGATCCGATTGGATACCGACTCGCGGATGGCCTCGCGGGGTTCCATCCCTTCCAGGCGGATGTGGTTCAGGCTCTGATGCACGATCAGAATGGCGTTGTTGACGACGGTTCCGATGAGGATAAAAAAGCCGAGCATGGTGAGGACGTCGAGGGCTTGGAAGGTGTAGCGATTCATCAGGGCCAAGCCGAGAATTCCGCCCACCGCCCCCAGCGGCACGCTGAACATAATGACCAACGGATAGACGAAGCTTTCAAACAAGGCGGCCATCAGCAGGTAGGTGATGACCAGCGCGAGCAGGAAATTCCAGCGCAACGCCAGGCCCGTCTGGGTGAGCTTGTCCGCCGCGCCGCTTAAGGAAACCTGATACAGTCCGCCCAGGAGTCCTTCCTGGCGCAGCGGATCGAGAATCCTGGTCTGGATCAACTCCATGGCGGTTTCGAGCGGCATCTGCTCGGCGGGCGTGACCTGGATGGTGATGGCGCGGCGGCGCTCGCTGTGGTTGATGGTCTGCGGGCCGTTAACTTCGGAAATTTCCGCCACGGATCCGAGCGTAACCAACTGGCCGTTCGGCGCGGCGATGGGAAGCTGCTGGAGCAGGTGGGTGCGGCGCTCGACGTCGGCTTCCGCGATCACCTTGAGGTCAATCTCTCTGCCCTCGTACTGATAATCGCTGGCCCGGGCGCCATCCACGAGCGCGCCCACGGCGAAGCCCAGGTCCCGGTTCGAGATGCCCAGCTCGGCGGCGCGCAGGCGGTGGGTGCGGACGCGGACTTCCGGGTTGCCCAGGTCGAGACTCGGACGCGGGAAGGCCTGGGCGCCGGGCAGGGTCTGGAAGGCGCCTCCCATGATTCGGAAACCAAGCAGAATCAGCCGGTCGAGTTCCGGGCCCGAGATTTCGACGTCAATGTTGCGCCCTTCGCCGAGGCCCCGCTGAAAAATACTTGCCTGCTGCACGAAAGCAATCGTTCCCGGAACCTGGAACGCCGCTCCCTGCATGGGGCGCCCCAGCTCGACGACGCGCAGCGGGTCGTTGGACCGCGCGCCCATGAAGGCCATGTTGCGCGCCGAAACAAAAAAGAAGTCGCGCATCCCGCCGCCCGGCATGGCGAGCGCCTCGGGCGAGCCCTCCTGCGCTTCCCATAGCGGGCGCAGCGCGTCGTCCAGAACTTCGTGCAAGGAAGACATCTCATCGAGGTTCAGGCCGGGCGGAGGCAGCATCATTCCGAACATGAAATTGTTGTTGCCGACGGGCAGGTACTCGGTCTTAGGAGCCAGCCGAAAGCTCAGCCACAGGGAAGCGCCCGTCAACAGGACGACAACAACCAGCCTGCGGATCACGGACCCGTTGATCCAATACACGGTGTGCGCGGTCCCGCGAGTGAAGGCGCGCGCGAGGAAGGCGAGCCCCCAGAGATTGTGGTAGGCGAGGCCCTTGGCGTTGTGCTCGGCGGCGCTCAGAATCTTCGCGGAGAAGCTCGGAATCAC
>CAYWWM010000276.1:0-4660 GCA_964461735.1 uncultured Solibacteraceae bacterium
CATCATGCCGGCCGTCCCGGAGGCGTTGTCATCCGCGCCGTGATGAATCTGCCCGATGGCGTTCGGCGCCAGACTGTCCTCGTCGCCGAGGCCCAGGTGGTCGTAATGCGCCCCGATGACAATCACGCGGTCGCGCCGCGCGGGGTCCGTGCCGGGCAGCAACCCGATCACGTTGCGCAGGACGCTCTTCTTTTGCGAAACCTGCGTGCGGATTCTCACTTCGACGTCAGAGGAGAGGAGGAAGGATTGATTGCTCAGATCGCGGTCAATGGCCTTCTGGAGGTCGTCGAGCGAGCGCCCTGCGCGCCGCATCCAGTCGTTCGCTACCGACTGCGTGACCTGGAGGACGGGGATACCGAGGTCGCTCGGGCCGTCAATGCGCCCGAAGCGGATCAGCCGGTCGTTGGAGTGCGGAACCGGATCGTTGACCAGCACCATGGCCGCGGCCCCGTGGTTGCGCGCGTTGATGGCCTTGTTGACGAGTCCGGCGTGGCGCGTGATGCGCCGGCCCTGAAAGACGCTCTGGTCGCTCTCCTCCTGCGGCTCGTGGCGCAGCACGAGCACCACCTTGCCGTTTACGTCCATCCCGGCGTAGTCGTCATAGTTGTATTCCGAAGCGGTGATGCCGTAGCCGACGAAGGCCACGCCGGCGGACTTGTCGCCGGTCGCCGAGAAGCTCAGCGGGATGAAGTCCTGCCGCAGACGGTAAGAGCGGCGCGAGGCGCCGGCGAGAGCCAGATCGTTGTTGCGGCCCATCTCCGCTCCGACCACGGCCTCGAAGGGCTGGAAGTAAGTGCCATGCAGGGCTTCCAGGCCCGTCTTCTTGAACTGGTCGGCGATGTAATTGGCGGCCTGCGTCAGCTCCGGGCTGCCGGAGCCGCGGCCTTTCAGGTCGGGGCTGGCGAGATACTTGACGTCGGCCAACCAACGGTCGCCGCGGATGTGCGCGACTGCGGCCCCCGCCCCCAGCGCCAGAGCGGCGACCAAGAGCAAGAAGATTCTCAGCGGCGTCCGTCGCACCAACTTGTCCTGCGCATGACCAGGCTGCCTGCGGTGATGTTTCGGCATGGAGACTCCCTGTTGTCAGAAGACTCAAACACGGGGGGAGAGGGCATTGATCCCAGGGGTCCCGGCGGCTGTGGAAGTCCTGGTGGGAGCGTCTAGCGTCGCCGAGCCCTCTTCCCACCTGGGTTCCATCTCTGCGTCATCGGCTGCGCCGGAATCGCTATTTCTGCGACGAACCGCAACCCAAACCAGGCCGGAGAGAATGGCCAGCGTGGGGACCAACAGGATTAGGATGCCGATTTGCAGCACACGGATGCCCCGGTTCCCGGACGCGGCGACGCTGGCGTAGCACAGCACACACTGGGCTGTGGCGGGCGCTACCGTCAGGAAATGGACCGCTCCCGCGAGAACCAAAGCTGAAACCCAGCCGCGAACTCGAACCAACTGCGCCACGCAAGCATCCTCCTGTGCCGACCCTACGGAAAACGAAGGTCAGAGGCCCGGAAGCTGTCCGGGAAAAACACAAACAGCAGCAGCATCACCAGGACCCACATGGGAACCATGCACCAGAAGAGGGTCGCCACCTCGAATTTCAGGTGCATGAAGTAGGCGACGATCAGTCCGGCTTTGACAACCGAAAGGCCCATCAGGATCAGGAGCATGGGGCCCGTGGGAAGTTGTATGTAAGCCAGGAACACCTCGACAACCGTCATGAAGAGCAGCGCCCCCCAGACGACCAGGTAGAGCCGGTTACTCTCGGCGTGCTCGTGCGCGTGGTTTGCGCTCATCCTCTACTCCTCCTCTTATCTTACCCGACCACGGCTGACATTAAATACACCAGCGGGAAAATAAACATCCAGACCAAGTCCACGAAGTGCCAGTAGAGCCCGCCGATCTCGACGTAATCGGCCGGATACTTCCCGTTCTTGAACCCAAGCGCGAGCACCAGGAGAACGACCACCCCCACCGTGACGTGCGTCATATGCAGGCCGGTCAGCGCGAAGAACGTCGCGCCAAACAGCGCCGTGTCGCCCCAGGCGTTGCCGGTCGGCCGCAAGCCCTCCTCGATCAGGGTATGCCACTCGTTGGCGTGGAGAAGAACAAAGGCCAGCCCTCCCCCCATGGTGGCGAAGACCCACTTCACGGCGGAACCTACTTGCCCCTTTTTCGCCGCTGCCACGGCCATCACCATCGTGATACTGCTCGTCAGCAGGCAGAAGGTCATCACCGAGGACACGATGATGCTCGGGTAAAAATGAAAAGGTTTGGGCCACTCGACGCTCGCCACCCGCACGTAGCTGTACGCGATCAGCAGCGCCGCGAAGGTGATCGCGTCCGAGACGATGAACAGCCACATCCCCAGTTTCTTTGAGGGAATTGCAAACGGCGCTACTCCTCCATCCCAGGCGGCCGCGCCGGCTTCTCCCGCTCCATGACTTTGCACGTCGTTACCTCCAGTACCAAAGCAGCACAAGAATATAAATCCAGAGCCCGTCCATGAAATGCCAGTAAATCGCCGTGACTTCGACCAGCGTGCGCTTGGCCGGCCCGAGCCGGTAGCGCCACGCTTCCCAGACGATGTAGAGCAGCGCCAGCAGCCCGCCGAACAGGTGAATGGCGTGCGTCCCGGTCAGCAGGTAAAAGAACGAACTGCTGGGATTGGTTGCCAGATAGATTCCACGATCCGCCAACTGCCGCCAGGCGGCCAGTTGTCCGGCCAGGAAGCCCGCCCCGAGCAACGCCGTCAGGCCGAGCCAGGCGTTGCACTGCGAGCGCAGGCCCTGGTTGAGCGCCCGGCGGGTCAGCTCAATCGTCACGCTGCTCGCAAACAGCACCCCGGCGTTCCACCACAGCAGCGGAGGCAGCCCAATCGGGACCCAATCGTCCCCCAGCCCGCCCCGGACAAAGTAGGCGCTGGTAAAGGCGATAAACAGCATCGAGATGCCGACCAGCGCCAGAAACATGCCGGTGTGATAGGTGCGGCGCGCCGTGCCCGGCGGAGGCCCGCTGCCGCGCCCGGGGTCTCCGAAGCCGCCGTCGGTGACGTCTCCCCCGCCTCTGCCACCGGCGACCTGCGGTCTTTGCTTGAGAACTGTCTCCGCCATCGTGAACGTTCTCCGCTACTTCGCTTTCACCACTGCGCTATCCGGCGTCGTTTGCAGGATGTAATCCTGCGCCACCCCCGGGACGCTATATTCGTACGGCCCACGATGCACGACCGGGTAGTTTCCGCCGAAGTTATCGTGCGGCGGGGGAGACGGGACGGTCCATTCGAGCGTGGTCGCTTCCCACGGATTCTCCGATGCCTTTTCGCCCTTCTTGAGGCTCCAGAAGAAATTGATCACGAAAATCAGTTGCGCCGCGATCGTAATCATCGCGGCGATGCTGATGAATTCGTGGACCGGCTGCATCGAGGCTAGATAATCCACCCCGGAGGTTTCGGCATAGCGCCGCGGGTGGCCGGCGATCCCGATGTAGTGCATCGGCATGAAGATCGCATACACTCCGAAGAACGTGATCCAGAAATGGACCTTGCCGAGCGTTTCGTTCATCATGCGCCCGAACATCTTCGGGAACCAGTAGACCGTCCCCGCGAACATGCCGAAGATGGCGGCGACTCCCATCACCAAGTGGAAGTGGGCGACTACGAAATACGTGTCATGGAGATAGAGGTCAAGCGCGGGCTGCCCCAGAAACGGGCCGCTCAGGCCGCCGGACACGAACAGGGAGACGAACCCGATGGCGTAGAGCATCGGCGTCGTGAAGCGAATCTGCCCGCCCCACATGGTTCCGATCCAGTTGAAAGTCTTGATCGCGGACGGAACGCCAATTGCAAGGGTGAGCACGGAAAAGACCATCGCCGAATAGGGGCTCATGCCGCTGATGAACATGTGGTGCCCCCAGACCAGGAACCCCAGCGCGCCGATCCCGACGAGCGCGAAGACCATGGCGCGGTAGCCGAAGATCGGTTTGCGGGCAAATGTGGAAAGAATCTGCGAGGTGACGCCCATGCCCGGCACGATGGCGATATAGACCTCCGGGTGTCCAAAGAACCAGAACAGGTGCTGCCACAACAGGGGGGACCCGCCGCGATGGTCAATCACCTGTTCGCTGAAGACCAGGCCGGCGGGGATGAAGAAGCTGGTCCCGAGTTCCCGATCAAGAAGAAGAAGAATACCCGCCGCCAGCAGCACGGCGAACGACAGCAGCATCAGGATCGCCGTCACGAACCACGCCCAACAGGTGAGCGGCATGCGCATCAGCGACATCCCTTTGGTGCGCAGGTCGAGGGTCGTGGTGATGAAGTTGAGAGATCCGAGGAGGGATCCAACGGCGAAGAGTGCAATGCTGACGATCCACAAGGTCTGCCCCAAGCCTTGTCCGGGGCCAGCGATCTCTCCCACGGCGCTCAGCGGCGGATAACCCGTCCAGCCTCCGATCGGCGCGCCGCCCTCCACTAAGAACGCCGCGATGATCACGAAGAACCCCGTTAGCGTGACCCAAAACGACATCATGTTCAGGAAGGGAAAGGCCATGTCGGCGGCGCCGATCTGAATGGGGAGGGCATAATTGCCGAAGCCGGCCTGCGGCGCCGTGGTTAGCACGAAGAACACCATGATGGTGCCGTGCATGGTCACCAGGGAAAGATAGGCCT
>CAYWWM010000277.1:0-3454 GCA_964461735.1 uncultured Solibacteraceae bacterium
CTTTGGCTGCTATCGCGTGATGGAAGGGAACGCCCAGCACGAGGCCGCGCTGCGCGCGTACCTCGAACGCGGCGGGAACCTGATTGACACAAGCGCGAACTACGGCGACGGGCATTCCGAAGTTTTGGTTGGCCAAGTCCTTCGGGATCATCCCCGCGACCGCGTGATCGTGGTGACCAAGGGAGGCTACATCCAGGGCCGGAACCTGACGCTGGCGCGCCGGCACAATTTCCCTGAAGTGGTCCGCTACGGCGACGGCATCTGGCACTCGATTCATCCGGAGTTCCTCGAGACGCAGGTCGAGATGAGCCGCGAGCGGCTGGGACTCGAAACGGTGGACGTGTATCTGCTCCACAATCCCGAGTATTTTCTCGAGGACCAGGCGCACCACAAAGCCGTCGGCGAGGCGGAACATGAGGAGTTCTACCGGCGCATCCGCGAAGCCTTCCGGTTTCTCGAAGGGAAGGTGGCCGAGGGTCGGATTCGCTGGTACGGGATCAGCTCGAACAACTTTCCGGCGCCCGTCGCGGCGCAAACGCGGACCAGCGTCGAGCGTTGCTGGGCGGCGGCCGAGTCCGTCTCGCCTCAGCATCACTTCCGCGTCGTGCAATTGCCGATGAATCTCTACGAGAGCGGCGGCGCGCTCGAACGGAACAACGGCGGGAAGACCGTCCTTGAATTCGCGAAGGAAAAAGGACTGGGAGTGCTGCTCAATCGTCCGCTCAATGCCTTCTTCAGCAACCACATGATCCGCCTGGCGGACTATCAGCGGCCCGGGCAGCCGTTGCCGGGCCCCACGCAAATGAAGGAGCGGCTGCAGAAGATTCTTGAACCGGTGCGGCGCATGGAGCAGGAACTCGAAGAACAGCACGGCATCCCGCTGCTCTACGGGGAGCGAAAAGGCATCGCACATTACCTCGAAACGATCGTGCCGCGGGTCCAGTCGCCGGCGCAATGGGAGCAGGCCTTCTACGAATACGTGATCATACCGATCGAGCGCTGGGCCACCGAGTGCCAGCAACTCTATGGCGGGAACCCCGAGTGGCCCGCTTGGGATGCCTGGTGGAACCGCTTTGCCGACATCTTGCCGCCGGTGCTCGAAGACGTCGGGCGCTACGTCGGCAGCTCGCAGCAGGCGGTTTCGGATGCAGTGCGGGCGCAGCTAGAGGGCGCGGGTTATCCGCCTTCGGGGGAATCGCTGAGCCGCATGGCGCAGAACGTTTTGCTCAGCCTCGACGGTGTTTCTTGCGTGTTAGTCGGGATGCGGCGGCACGAGTATGTCGAGGACTCGATGGGAGCCGTCGCGCTCTCGCCCGTGGACTCGCTCTCGATCCTTAGCCGATTTCGGCAGATGATCGCGCAGCAACCGGCTGTGCCGCTGCAGTAGCGGTCCGGTTCCCCCTCTTAATACATCTCCGGAAACGAATACGTGAGGATCGCGTTCAGGACCTTGTCGGAGATGATGAGGGCTTTGTTCTTAGGGTCAAAGTCCATGTGGCGCGGTTGCTTCAGAATTCCGTCCGGGCCGCCGATCCGCCAGCGGGGCGGCACGTCGCCGTTGTCTTCGACGCTCCAGACTCCGACGAAGGCTTTGTCATAGGGTCCGGAATAATCCGGCCCGGACATGGCCACAAAGAGCCATCCGCGCGGAGGATAGATGCGCAGGCCGAAGGTGCCCGTGATGCCGGTGCGCGGGCCGCGAATGGTCCGCAGCGGTTTGGCGTCGCCCTGGTCCGTGCGATTGTAAATCAGGAGCATGGCCTTTTCGTCTCCGCGTCTTCCCTCCCAGCTCGCCACGGCAATCAAGTTGTGCACCGGGTCCACGGCCACGGCATCAGGACCCGCCGTGCCCTCGAGGGCGTTCAGGGACCGAATCGGAGCGACGTTGCCGCTGGCATCCCGGCGGAAGACGAGCACCCGGTCGTTTTCCGGCACGAAGATTTCATTGTGAACAGGGTCAACGTCCAGCCGGTCCGGATCAGCCAGTTGCGTGAGCGGGCCCTGAATGGTGCGAATCGGGGGCTCCTCGCCCGAAGCCGCGCCGCGAAAGGCCAGGATGGCCTGCGCGAAGGGCTGCGTCACGAAAAATTCATCGTGTATCGGGTCGTAGGAAATGCCGTGCATGGTCCGGCCCAATTTCGTTCGTTGTCCTTCGATCTTCCGAATGGGCCTCGCGGGGCCTTCCGCCATCCTGGCGAACGTCGCAATTTGCGGATGGGCCACTCAGTTCGGAACCAGAATTTCCTCGCGCTTGCTGTCGTACGCCACGGAGCCGGGATTCCCGATCATCAAGGCGGGCGTGTCGGCCGGCGCGCTGCGAATGGTGCGCAGGGGCGGCGTGTCGCCGCCCGCGGTAGGCCTATAAACGGTAGCGGTGTGATTCCCGAAATTGGCGACCCAGAGCTCGTCGTTCTGTTTGTCAATGAACACAGACGTGGGATTCTTGACGCCGCTGCGGGGGCCTTTGAGCACACGGGTGGGAGCTGCATCGCCCTGGGCGGTCACCGGGAAGACCAGAACGGAATCTCCGGCGTCATTGGCGACGAACAACTCGCCGCGGTCCGGGTCCACGGTCATGCCGGCGGGCCAGTTCAGTTGCGTGCGGGGACCTTCAATGACGCGCAGCGGCGGAGCATCCCCACGGGCGTTGAGCGGGTAGACGGTGATGGTGGACGGAAAGGTCTGGCCGGAGCCGGGAACGGTCCGCCGCAAGGGCCAGTTCGGGTTGGCGCTGGTTCTTTCCCAGGGCGATCCGACCCCCGGCGAGAATTCCCGGTGGTTTCCGTGGTTGGCGACAAAGAGGAGGTTGTTCTTGGTGTCAATCGCAATTCCGTGCGGGTCGGTCAAACGCGTGCGGGAGCCTTGCAACAGGCGAATCGGCGAGTCGTCCTTCTGCGCCGTCTTGGGATAGACGACAACCGCATTGCTGTGCTGCACGCTCAGAAACATTTCCTGGTTTCGCTCGTCCACCGCAATGCCAAAGGTCCCATGCGGCGTGTAGAGCTCTCGCATAGGCGGCACGTTGCCGCGCTGCTCCCGCGAGAAGATCACCAGCGTGTCCACGGTGTCGTTGTTCACGGCGTAGATGTCGCCGCTCTCCGGGTCAATGTAGAGAGCGCACTGGAACTCGATCTTGGTTTGCCTGCCGCCGATAATCCGTTTCGGCTCGGTCATCGAGGCCGTGGGGGGAGTATTCGCCGTGCGGTCGTAGACAAGAATCTGGAAGAGATTCTCGTCGGTGGCGATCATCTCGTTGCGCCTTGGGTCCACGGCAACGGAACTGAAGGTGGCGTGCGGATCGCGGATCACGCGAAGAGGCTGTCGTTGGGAAATGTCATCCCGCGCGGCTTGCCGGGCGGAAGCGGCGCTCTGCTGGAGCGAAGCCGCGAGCGTCTGGGATGCGCTCGCCGGAACCCACTCGCAGTACTCTCCCTCGGGCAGCGATAGAGATTCC
>CAYWWM010000277.1:3464-3842 GCA_964461735.1 uncultured Solibacteraceae bacterium
GCGGCTCGATCGAAACGAGACGGGCCTGGCCATTAGCACCCGGCCCTGACGACAGGGAAGCGGCGTCTGAGCCCAACCAGCTTCCGGGTCCGCCCATCACGATCCACCCGGCGAGGGCCATTATTCCGGACAGGGTAACCGCAACGTGTTTCCTTCGACCCCGCGAGTCTTTCGGCGTGTGGTGAGCTTGGCGAATCCACTTCATCGAGACCTCCTACGCGCAACCGGAATCAGCCCATATTGGGCTCTTGGAACGTGGGTCCATTCTGAGTTGAGATCATCCTGGCTGTCAAGCGTTCTCAGGCATTGGCGGGTAGCTCAGACCGGGCCGTGGGCGTGTTTTGCGCCGTGCAACAACCGGCGAACTGTGCTTTAATT
>CAYWWM010000277.1:3852-4659 GCA_964461735.1 uncultured Solibacteraceae bacterium
ATCAAATCGCACCGCAACTAATGGCCCGCGCCTATGATAGGGCTGTTCAACCAAGAGAGCCTCTGGAACAACTGCGACTAGATTATGGTCTCCCACAGGAGTGAGATCCCTTTTTTTGCCCTCCATCCATCGTGCAAGCTCTTCCGAGATGTGCTTTAATTTCTGTTTGCGATCCGGGCGGGTTGATCGCGGCCGCATATGACAAGCAGGTCCTTCGCAGAGTTTACCCTGAGCGCGAGAAAGCAGATCCTTCGTCGCTTCGCTCCTCAGGATGACCGCGCGAAGGGCTCAGGATGACCGGCTAAACACAGGTGAGGATTCATGACGGTACAGAAGGTTGCGGTGATCGGATCGGGGCTGATGGGGCGCGGCATCGCGCACGTAGCGGCGCTCGGCGGCTTTCCGACGACGATGGTGGATGTCTCCGAAAGCATCTTGCAAGCTGCGTTGAACAACATCCGCTCGGAGATGGAGAAAGGCGTCTCGCTCGGCAAGCTCGCGGCGGACGCCAAGGACGCAGCGCTCGAACGCCTCGTCGTCGAGACCAATCTTGAGAAGGCGGCGCGGGACGCCGACCTCGTGATCGAGGCGATCCCGGAAGACATGAAGCTCAAGGCCGACACGTTCGCGCGCCTCGACCGGACGGCCCCCACGGGTGCGATTTTGGCGTCGAACACTTCCTCGCTCAGCATCACCGAGATGGCGGCGGTGACGAAGCGCCCGCGACAGTTCCTCGGGATGCACTTCTTCAACCCTGTTCACAAAATGAAGCTGCTCGAGATCGTCGTGGGCCTCGAAACGTCCCCG
>CAYWWM010000278.1:0-4625 GCA_964461735.1 uncultured Solibacteraceae bacterium
TGTTCAGCTTGTGCGAGCACCACCTGCTGCCGTTTTTCGGGAAATGCCACGTGGCTTACATCCCGGACCGGAAGGTGATCGGGCTGAGCAAAATCCCGCGCCTCGTGGATCACTTCTCCCGCCGGCTCCAGATTCAGGAGCGCCTGACGACGCAGATTGCCGAGACCCTGATGAAGAAAATCCGCCCGCAGGGCGTGGGAGTCGTCATCGAAGCCCGCCACCTCTGCATGATGATGCGCGGCGTGGAGAAGCAGCACTCGCAAGCGGTCACCAGCGCCATGCTCGGCGTCTTCCGCGAGCACCAACAGACGCGCGAGGAGTTTCTGTCGCTGGTGATGAGCAACTCGAGGACATCGTAGTTCCAGCTTCCGAAGGCAATATGCCTGCCATTAGCCGCTTTTTCGGGATCGTGATCACCATGAACTACGGCGACCATCCGCCACCGCATTTCCAAGTGCGGTATGGCGATCAGAAAGCCTTGGTAGCGGTTGAGACGCTAGGCGTACTTCGTGGGCATCTCCCGCCTCGTGTGCTAGAGGATTTGTAATCGAGTGGGCGTCGCAGCATCAGGCAGCGCTGGCTGAGAACTGGGACCTAGCCATGCGTCAACAGCCATTGCAGCCGATCGAACCTCTGGAGTAGGCCCCTGGAGTAAGGATAGTATGCTGAAAGATATCGTCGAAGTGAAGCCAACAAGGGATTACCGACTGCGTCTTCGCTTTGAAGACGGAAGGGAAGGAGAGGTAGACGTTGCCGGCATGATTCGCTTCGAGGGAATCTTTGCTCCACTCAAAGATCGTGCCGAGTTTCTGAAAGTATCCGTGAACCCGGAGTTGGGCACCATTTGTTGGCCGAACGGGGCCGACCTCGACCCGGATGTGCTCTATGCGAAAGTTACGGGAGAGGAAATATCCATCTCGCAGCCGCTCGAATCGACGCAACAGGGATAGGGTCCGCAGGACCTCATATGCGCCAGACCGCCTATTGTAATTATCGGGAACTGGGTACGATTTGCTGGCCGAACGGGGCTGCCCTCGACCCGGATGTGCTGTACGCGAAGGGGGAATTCAATGGCTGATCGTGGATTCGTACTTGTCACAGGCGCATCCAGGGGACTCGGACGGAGCCTAGTCCTGCATCTTGCCGAGCGTGGCTTCTCTGTCTTCGCGGGCGTTCGACGCACGTCGGATGGCGATGGGCTCTTACGCTCCGCTTCCGGCGACATTCGACCAGTCCTGCTCGACGTCACGAAAGCCGAGGACCTCTCAGCCGCAGAGTCGGTTGTACGCCGCGCGACCGGAGGCCGTCTGACTGGATTGGTGAACAATGCTGGAACCTACCTGCTCGGACCCTTCGAGCAGACTCCGGTGGGTGACGTGGAGCGTCTTTTTCGCGTCAACGTACTTGGGGTTGTGACCGTCACCCAACGCTTCCTTCCGCTCTTGCGAGAGGTTCCTGGGCGTATTGTCAACATCAGTTCCGTGAACGGCAAATTGAGCATTCCATTTACCTCGTTCTATTCGGCCTCCAAGTTCGGGGTCGAAGCGCTGAGCGATGCCCTGCGCGTAGAACTCAGTCCCTGGAATATCCATGTATCGGTGGTTGAGCCAGGAGCAGCGCGTACAGACATTCGCGCACAGGCCGTTGCAAGCTGGGCAGATCGCCGTGCGGCGATGGAACCAGCGGAGCTCGACTTGTATGCTCCTGCGTTCGCGAGCCTGCGAGATCTCATCGCCAACATTGACCAAGGCGCCGCCGACCACCAGTATGTCTTGGAAGCCGTTGAACACGCGTTGACAGCCGATTCTCCCAACACACGGTATCCGGCGGGTCCGGACATGCCGCAGTTGATGGCAATGGCTGCTCTGGATGACCGTGACCGGGATGCGGCCTTGGCGAAACTGATTGCCAGGGACAATCGTACCGCCTAGCATTTCGCGAACAAGCCCGCGGAATCAAGCAAGTCCTTCTCTGCGCTCAGGACGCCCTGGCCATCCTGCCCCGCAAGGGTCGTTGCTTGAAAAGCAGTATCACTAATGGTATCTTCACAGATGAGGCGAGTCGCGAAGATCCTGGAAGCCATGCGGCGCAACCCCAGAGGGATTCGTTTCAGCGACCTGTGTGCCGTATGCGACGCTCACTTCGGAGCGCCGCGGCAAGGCGGGACCAGTCATCGGGTCTATCGGATGCCCTGGTCTGGCGATCCCCGGGTCAACATCCAGCAGCAGAAAGGCTTCGCGAAAGCGTACCAAGTCAAACAAGTGCTGAAGGCAATCGAAAAGCTCGGCGGGGAACATGAAACTAAAAAATGATCATTATACCTATCGTGTAACTTGGTCCGAAGAAGATGCCGAGTACGTCGGCCGTTGCGCTGAATTCCCCAGCCTCAGTTGGCTGGCCCGCAGCCCGGAGACGGCCCTGCGAGGCATTCGCCGGGTCGTGGCGGACGTGGTGGCGGACCTGAAGAAGCAGGGGGAGGCAGTTCCGGAAGCCATTTCCTCGAGACGCTACAGCGGCAAGTTTTTGGTCCGAGTTCCGCCGGATATCCATCGCCAGCTCGCCAGGGAGGCGGCCGAGGCAGGGGTGAGCTTGAACCGCTTGGCCAGTGCCAAGCTCACTCAGTAGGGAAAAACTGTCGCGTTCCGAAGGAAACCCACGGCACTGAGAGACGAGGCGTGGCTGCCCTTGCAAACGCCTTGGACATTTGCGTATTGACAAACTCTCACTGAAAGTGTACAAAGTTGTATAGCATGAGCGGGAAGAACCATCCGGGCCGGACTTGTTGTTGCTGCTGTTGCAACTGTTGTTGTTGCTGCGCGCAACTCCGGCGGGTGGGTCCCGATAGCACGTAAGCGAGTCATTCTCAGGCAGTCATAAGAATTCAACCCACCAACGCCGCAGGGCTTGGTGGGTTTTTGTTTTTGGGGAAAACGACTATGAGCGTAACCACGGAATGGATTGCAAGCGGCACCGAGCGCTGGAGCCACCTGGCGCCCGAAATTCGGGAGGAGATTGACACCTTCGAGACCGAGTTGCGGCGGATGCAGGCGGGGCAGGTCCCCGAGAAGGTGTTTACCGAGTTTCGCCTGCGCCACGGCGTCTACGGGCAGAGGCAAGCGGGCGTACAGATGCAACGCATCAAGATTCCGCTCGGCATGTTGACGCTCGAACAGATGGAGCGCATCGCCGATCTCTCGGAAGACTGCGCCGACGGGGTCTCGCACATCACGACGCGCCAGGACGTGCAGTTTCATTTCCTCGACATCAATGACACGCCCAATCTGTTCCGCCGCCTGGCGGAGGTTGGCATCACGACGCGCGAGGCCTGCGGCAACGTGGTGCGCAACGTGACGGCCTGCCCCTCCTCGGGCGTCTGCACGGACGAGACGTTTGACGTGACACCCTACGCCCGCGCAATGGCCTATTTCCTGCTGCGCCATCCCGACACGCAGAATTTCGGGCGGAAGTTCAAAATCGCCTTTTCCGGCTGCGCCCAGCATCCCTGTGGCCTGGCCCGCATGCACGACATCGGGGCCGTCGCCCGGGTCCAACAAGAGAACGGCGCCCCGGCAAGCCGGGGCTTCGAGGTATACATGGGCGGGGGCCTCGGGGCCATCCCTCATCAGGCGAAACTCTTCAGCGAGTTCGTTCCCGCCGAGGAGATGCTGCCGCTGGCGCAAGCCGTGGCGCGCGTCTTCGCCCGCCTTGGCGAGAAGAAGAACCGCTCCAAAGCGCGCATGAAATTCCTGATCGCAAAGCTCGGCATCGAAGAATTCCGCGCGCTCGTCGCCGAAGAGCGCGCCAAGCTCCCTCCCGATCCCCGCTGGACGGAGTATGTTGAGGAAGCCGAGCGTTTCGCGGAAAAACCGCTGCAGCCGCCGTCGCCGCTCCACCTCACCGTTACGTCCCCCGATTTCCAAAGATGGCATCGCTCAAACGTCCGTCCCCAGGCGCAGCCCGGCTATGCCATGGTGACGGTGTTGCTGCCCTTGGGCGACATTACCGGCTGGCAACTGCGCGGGCTCGCCCGCCTATGCAGGGGTTTCATCCGGGACACCGTCCGCACGACCGTGGACCAGAACCTGCTGCTGCGTTGGGTTTCGAACCGCGATCTTCCCGCGCTCTATGAAGGACTCGCGGCGCTCGACCTGGCGCGGCACGGCGCGGGGGCAATCGCCGACGTCTCCGCCTGCCCCGGAACCGATTCCTGCAAGCTGGGGATCGCATCGTCGCGCGGCCTGGCGGCTGAACTGCTCGGCAAATTCGAGAACGGCATGAGCGATCTCGCCGACCGCCGGGATGTGCGCATCAAGATCAGCGGCTGCTTCAACGCCTGCGGCCAGCATCACATCGCCGACATCGGCTTCTTCGGATCGAGCCGCCGCGTCGGCCAGCACGTCGCCCCGATTTTCCAGGTCCTGCTCGGCGGCACCACGAAAGACAACGCCGCTTCGTTCGGCCTCTCGATGGGGAAAGTCTCCGCCCGGGACGTTCCGTGCGTCGTCCGCCGGCTGACGGAACTGTACGGCGATCAGAAGCTGGATTCGGAGACCTTCGCCCAGTTCACGCACCGGGTCGGCAAAGCCGGTTGAAGGAAGCGCTCGCCGAATTCGACCACCTGCCGG
>CAYWWM010000279.1:0-4622 GCA_964461735.1 uncultured Solibacteraceae bacterium
CCGGGGCCATCTTCTGCGAGACGCGCCCGGCGATGATCATCAGGTCGGACTGGCGAGGAGACGGCCGGAAGACTTCGGCCCCGAAGCGCGCGATGTCGAAGCGCGACGCGCTCATCGAGATCATCTCAATGGCGCAGCAGGCCAGGCCGAACGACATCGGCCAGAGCGAAGACTTCCGCCCCCAGTTGATCGCCTGGTCGAGCTTGGTAAGGATGATCCCTTCGGCCTGCTCGCCGGTTTGTCCCGTCGCTGAGTATTCCATCGCACGTCTATTTTCCCACTTGACCGACAGGCTTTGCAAACGATTCCGCGGGTCGTCTGTAACCACACACAAAGGAAATATTGTGGGTCATACCAAATTATCAACGCACCCAAGCCACCTGTAGGAGGCGGAGTGGTATTGGTGGATTGTGCCAACAAAGGGGCAACGCTACCAATTATCAAGTACGGAACCAACAGGACGTTAGATGGCATGGGACCTCCTTAGGCTGCGTCTAATTCTTGTCTCCTTGCCCTCCACAAACCTACCCAATGCTACCGACGGCTGCGTAGGAGCATTATGCCAGTCACCGAGAAAGATGAGCCACGGGAATCTCTTCGGTTCGCTCAAACGGCTTGATTCCCGTAGCGATCTCATGAACGGCGTGCAGAAGGTCTGCGCTGTAATATCGGTTCCCGCATTCATCGCAGACGCCGATGACGATATCCTCCAGAATGATGAAGCCCTTCTTGTGCTTGAAAGCTTCCTGTTTTACCTTCTTAGGCCGGACTTTCCCTTCGCAATATTCGCATTGATAACCGTACATAGTCTTTATCCTTCAGCTCCGGTAATCTCGTAAGTGGTGATGATCAGGTAGCGGCGCTCCGTTGCAAATCGTCCGACAACGCCCACCGCTGTTTGCCCGTCTCTCGCCAATCCTTCCACAACATATTTTGCCTCTTGGGTCATCCTTTTCAATTCGAGCGACTTTGCCAACCAGCACGGCGTGTTCAATATCCAGGATGTCGAGGTTCTCTTCGGCCATTTCCTCCAGGGCGTGCACGGTCATATCGAACTGCCGGAGCCGGATCATTTCGCGGATTCGGTCTATGGTTCTTCGGGCCACTAGGTCAGATTACCATGTACCATTCTAAGCCGCTCGCTTCTCTGCGGCGCGCTTGGCGCGCACCAGGAGGTCCACGTCGCAACCCAGGACATTCAGCAGCGACAAGAGCTTGTCCACGGACTTGCGGTAGTTGGTCTGATCGAGGAGGCGCTGGAGCTGGGCAGGAGAGGTTCCGAGACGCCGGGTGATCTCGCGCTTGGACAATGCGCTGGCCGCCACGCGCCGCTGCGCCTCGAGCGTCAGCTTGTAGAGCAGCGCATCGCGCAGATAGTCCGGGTCCTGATTGTATTCGAGCACCTGCTCGATGTGAACTGTCCCTTCCCGGCCGGACTGCAGAAAATATGTGAACGCCTCCCGCCCTAGCTCCTTGTCGACGAAGATTCTTGCTATGGGATCTACGGCAGTCGGTTGAGGGGCAACGTGAGCGTACGGGAGAAAAAGAGCCCTCGCGGCCGTGTTCACCTCAAAGCCCTTCCTGCGATTGTTGTACGAGGCGGAATGAATCTTCATCGCACTCACAATAGTCCCTCCGATTCGAGTTTCCGGATCAGGCGGAGCACTTTTCGGGAAGCTTTGCCTTTCCGGCTTCTGGTTGTCCAAGCCCCACTTGACGAGCAGCCGTCCCTGGCGGTAGACATGCACGTGCCGAGGAGGATGGTCCCCTTTCCAGGTCAAGAAGACGCAGCCGCCGCGGCGAATCTTGGCCATTCGTAAACATTACCGTACACGGTACTAGTTGTCAACGGCCCGTCCGTGTGACGAGGTTCTCTGCGCGCAACCCAGCGGCTTGGCGGTTGACCCGAACCGGGGCGGGCAAGCATACTATTTGCAGGGCGGAAATGGCGGGCGCGGGAATTGTCGCGCTGCTTAAGGAAAGCGCATGAGAGTCGGTTCAACGAAGCGAATGAAGCGATGGTCAAGCCGGGCCGCGTGGACGCTCCTGCTGCTGGGAGCTGGATTCGCCGTCGGCGTGGCGCAGATGGACGAGGACTACGTCAGCCTGTGGCGGGACCTCGAATCGAAGCGGCGCGCTCCGGCGGACACCGAGTTCGTTTTCGCGCGCGTCCGGTTCCGCGACTTTCGGGGCGGCTTCGGCGCCTTCGGAGGGTTTGGCGGATTCGGCGGCAAGCCCGGCTGGGCGCATGATTATCCCTCCGCCGAACAGCACATCCTGCAGGTCGCCAGCGAAGCCACCGGGATCAACCTGCGCAAGGACTCCTACGTCATCGTGGAGCTCGAAAGCGAGGAGCTCTTCCAGTACCCGTTCGTCTACTTCAGCGAGGTCGGGACCATGAACCTGACCGACCGCGAAATCGAGAACCTGCGCGAGTACTTCAACCGCGGCGGCTTCGCCATGATTGACGACTTCGAGGGCGCGCGCGCCATCGGCTCGTTCGCCAATCAGATGCGACGCGTTTTCCCGAACCGCGCCTTCGTCGAGATGACGCTCGACCACCCCATTTTTCATTCCTTCTACGAGATTCCGACGCTCGACGTGACGCCCGCCTACGGCGCCGACTCGCCCCCGAAGTTCTACGGATATTATGACGAGCGCGGGCGGCTCCTGATGATCATCAACCACAACAACGACGTGGGCGACTTCTGGGAGTGGATTGATCAGCCGCGCTTCCCTTTGCAGCCTTCCACCGAGGCGCTCCGCTTCGGGATCAATTATTTCGTCTATTCGCTGACCCACTGAGAACGGAGATGGGCGGGGCTGTTGGTTAGCGACTGTCCTGGTCCAGGTCACGGACAAGCCCGCTCACGGACAGGTCCTCGTCGAGAAGCGGCCAGTGAATTCCGTAGCCGCCGGGTGAGAGCTCGGCCGTCGAGCGCTGGAGCTTGGTTGCGGAAGCCAGCCTTTTCGAGCAGCGTTCCCACGGGATACGGACACGATGATCTGCGAGCACTACGATCAGTGCATCGCGGGTGATTTCGATGGCCCTAGCCGTGATGGGTTCAGTTTTCTGCATCGCGCCGCCCCTCAAAACACCTTTTCTATTCTCCCACAATCAAATCGAAGTGGTCGAAAATAATCTTCCGAACCTCGCGCCGCAGCCGTGGAGTCAGATTGCAGGACCAATCCTCTTCAATCGCATAGACGGCGGGTCGCAGCCAGAATTTGCACTCGCTTTCGGCCTTTCGTGCATGGATGTGCATCGGCTCATTTCCCTCGTTCATGTAGAAGAAGAGCCTCCATCCTTGGACCAGCAAGATCGTGGGCATGTGACTTGGCCGTCTATGCCGGGGGCATCTTCCCCGGCGAAGTATGCCTGCTCCTATCGGGACCGCGCCAGGCAGCACTCCCCCGGCGGGATGGGGCTGCCGTGCGGGCAGGTGGCGGGGTGATTCAGGAAGGCGCAGATGCGCTCGGTGACTTCCGGGCTGAGGATGTGCTCGAAGGTGCAGGCATTCGATTCGAGCTGTTGGTCGTCGGTCATGTGGAAGGTTTCGGAGAAGAGGCGCTCAGCGAGGCGGTGGCGCCGGATGATGCTCGCGGCGCGCGCGCGGCCGGCGGCCGTCATTTCGAGCGCGGAGTTTTCGGTTGCGGAGTCTTCCACCGCGGGCTTGGGGGGGTCGAGCAGACCGATCTGCCGCATGGCGGGCAGGACGCGCCCGTTGCCGCCGCTGCCGAAGCGAATGCGGTCGAGCGTCGGCTGCGTGCGCGACTCTTCGAGGACCCAAATCTGTTCCAGCACCTCGTCGAAGGCGGTCTCTTCCTCGAAGGAGAAGGTCACGGTCTCGGCGATGCGCCCGTGCTCGAGAACAATGCGGCGGTCGGCCATGCGGCCGATGGCAGGCGCGTGCGTCACCATGATGATGGCGTGCCCTTCGGCGTGGAGCCGCCGGAAGAGCGCCATGACGATCTCTTCGTTGGCGGCGTCGAGGTTGCCGGTCGGCTCGTCGGCCAGCAGCAGGCTCGGCTGATTGATCAGCGCGCGGGCGATGGCCACGCGCTGCTGCTCGCCCCCCGAAAGCTCCGACGGCAGGTGATGCAGCCGCGGCCCCAGGCCCACGCGCTCGAGCGCGCGGCGCGCTTCCCCCTCGTCCGTCATGCTGTGGAAATACTGCGCCAGCAGGACGTTTTCGAGCGCCGAAAGATAGGGGATGAGATGAAACTGCTGGAAGATGAAGCCGACTCGCTCGGCGCGAAAGCGCGTGCGCTCGCCGGGGCTTAGGCGCGCGACGTCGGTGCCGGCGATCACGACCTGGCCCGAGGACGGCGAGTCGAGACAGCCGAGAATGTTGAGCAGCGTGGTCTTGCCGGAGCCGGACGGCCCCATGACCGCCAGCCACTCGCCCGCTTCGACGCGGAAGCTCACGCCGTCGAGCGCGACCACCGACGGGCCGTACTCCTTCCGCAGACCCTCGACTGCAATGAGCGCGTCCATTCTTTAGTTGCCTCGCAGCACGACGGCCGGATCGAGCCGCCGCACTCGGTAGACGGGCAGCGCCGCCGCCACAAACGCCACGGCCAGCGTCACGCCCACCACGGCCGGCAGCGTGTCCCAGCGC
>CAYWWM010000280.1:0-4619 GCA_964461735.1 uncultured Solibacteraceae bacterium
CCCCGTTACCGCCGTGAAAGGGCGATGTCCTAGGCCGGGCTAGACGATGGGGACGTTTCGATGCGCGCGCCCGTTCGTGTGCAGAAAACATGATACAGGCGGCCAAACGAGCCTGTCAAACGGCCGGGGGATAGGGATGATGTCAAGCAGCTCCCTGGACATTCGCCTACGCTGGTGAATCGGCGGGTTCGAGAGTGGCCTTGTAGCCAAGCTTCGCCAGCCGACGCAGGAGGTGGCGCTTGAGTCCCTCTGCATTCAGACGGGCAAAGTAGTCTTCCCCCAGTTCCTGGTAGTCGCGCTGTTGCTTTCGCAGCTGGTAAGCAATCACCAGCAAGCTGTGAGCGACGGCGATAATGGCCCGCTTCCTGCCCCGGCGTGCGGTCAGCCGATGGAAGTGAGCCGAAAGATACGTACCTCGGATGCGGGAAGCAGGCCAAGCAGCCTGACAGAGAACCCGCCTCAGCCGGGTCGTTCCACCCCGTTGCTTGCCCGCACTCTCGTTGTTGCCCGCACAGACCCCGACCCAGGAAGCCAGATGTTGTGCGGTGGGGAACTGTTCTATCCTCGGGTGTAAGCTCCTCTCTATTCAGAGACTTGGTTTTCGGTTGCTAGGCCCAAACCAACTTACACCCTCCGCAATTTACACCCAGAGATTTACATCACCTGCGGAGGAGAAGCCGCTTCGGGACGGTTCAGCGCGCCGGCATTCCGAGCGCTTCGGCATAGGCCAGGATGGCGCGCGGATAGCCGTTTGCCGAGCCGTAGTATCTCCCGAGCGCTTGCATTTTGTCGTCCCGCCAGCCGTGCTCGATGAGGAAGTTGGCGGCGCTGAAGAGCGCGTCGTCGAACTCGAAGGGGTTGACGATGGCGTCGCCGTTGCCGTCGGCCCCCCACTTCCGAACCGAGGAGGGCAGGAACTGGGCCGGTCCCATGGCGCCGGCGTAGGAACCGAGCACCGCGAAGCAGTCCTCTTCCTGCCGCGCGCGGCAGTAGGCTGCCAGCGCCACCAGGTTCTCGGCGGCCCATTTCCAGCGCCGCTCTTCCTCGCTCTGGATCAGGTAGGTGTAATAGGCGTTGAAGACGATGTAGCGGCCGGAGTTCTGCCCCAGGTTGCTCTCGACGCGCAGGATCGCCGTCAGCACTTCCTTCTCTACGCCGTAGGCTTCCTCCGCCCGCCGCAACGTGTCCTCATGCTCTGTCAGAAACTGCTGGCCCCGCTCGACCGACGCCGGCGCCACGAGCCCTGCGATAATCTGGTCCCAGTCAATCTTGCGAGGCTGGATCGTCCTCGGCGGATAGGCTGCGAGACGCGGGTCGGTGAAGAACGCTTCGGCCTCCGATGGGGAGAACCCATTCTCGACCAGCTCGGCGATGACGAACTGGACGCGCGGATTTTGCTGGGGAGCGAGCGCCCACGCCAGCGGCAAGATCAGCAACAGCATCCAAACCCGCCTTTCGAGTCCGCTTTGCCTCGATTGTACGCCGACCCTGCCCCGGATTTCACTCCCAATCGAGTATATCTCGCAATGTTTCTCCCGGCCCCCGTACCTCAAAATTTCTCATTTCGCTGCCTCTCGGCTCTCCGAGTTTGCGCCGATGTGTAATGGGTGGTGGCGCGCGAAGAATCCGTTGCTCGTATGGAGTGGCCCGTATCCGACTCGTCCCCATCAGGCGATCATGCGGCGCACCCCAGGATTCAGAGACAGGTTTCGGGGACAATCGTGGGCCAACGAGCCCCACATCCAGCAACGCATGATGAACCGTACAACCTAATGGGAGGTCACCGCGCGTGCCGGTCTTGCCTTGGCTCGGGATTGTTGCGCTCGGCGGAATTCTTGCCGGGATGCTCGCCTTTGTGTTTGGACGCCGGGCATGGCGGGCGCTTGGATTCCGGCGGCGGGACCGGTTCCGCGAATATTGGTTCCACAGGATGCCCTCCCTGTTAGCCGGGGAGATGCCGCGTTCCGACGAACTGCGCGTCACCGCTTCACGGGAAATGCTCGAGTCGATTCTGGTCAGCCGCTGGGAGGCCGCTGAACCGGAGGACCGTGACCGGTTGCTGGGCTTGACGGAGCGGTCCGGCCTGCTCGGCGAGCGGATTCGCCGTGCGAAGGAGGGAACGCGCTGGGACCGCCTGGAATCGGTCGCCGTGCTGGGGCAGTTCCGCTCCCCAGCGGCCGTGCCGGTTCTGCTGGCAGCGCTGGAAGACAGCTGGCCGCCACTGGCCTCTGCGGCCTTGCGCAGTCTGGGTATGATTCGTTCTCCCGCGGCCGGGCCCGCCATCATCCGATTCCTGGAGCGCGGGGGGCAAGTCGAGCCGAGCGTTTGGCTCGACGCGGCGGCCGCCTGTGTTGTAGACCCGGCAGAGTTGCTGCGTCTGGCGCGAGACGACCGCCCGGAGGTGCGCGCCCTAGCCGCGCGTGCGCTCACGGAATCTCCCCGCCCCGCCTCCTATGACTCCCTGCATACCTGGGCCTTCCATCCCGACCCCGAAGTGCGCGCACAGGTGGCTCGGGCGCTCGGACGGTGCGCCGACCCGCGGGCTGTCCCGCTGCTGGCTGCCGCCACCCAGGATGAGGTTTGGTTTGTGCGGCTCCGGGCGGTCGCAGCGCTGGCCGGTTTCGGAGCGGCGTCTTCGTTGAACGCCGTTCTCCGTACGACGCAGGACCCCAACTTTCAAGTGCGGCAACGGGCCTCTGGCGCGCTGGCAAGCCTTTCCAGCAACCCGGGAGAGATGCTCGAAGCGGTCTTTAGCGCCGACGATCCCTACGCTGTCCAGGGTTTCCTGTCGGAGCTGGCCCGGGCCGGTTTGTTGTGGCGGACGCTGCCGCTTTTGCGGGACCCGGACGCGCGGAGGCGTCGGGACGCGGAGAAGCTCGTGCAGGGGGCGCTCGCGGCCGGCTTCCATCCGTTCTACCTCAACGCCCTCGAAATACACCCGGAATGGAGGGTCCGGATGGCGGTGGCGCGGCTGCTGGCCACGACGGCGCACCCGGCATTGACGGCCGAGCTCGAGCGAGGGCTAACACACGCCCCGACGCCTCGTTTGCGCCGTCTGTTGCGCGCCGTACTGTGCTGCCAGCCTTCTGCCGTGGGAGAGAAATCCCGTGATGCCGTGGCTCGAACTGCTTAATCGTCTGCTGGTCGCTTACTTTGCCGTGGTCATGCCGTTCTACGGCGTGCTCATTGTCGCCGCGCTGTGGTCGAGCGCGCGGCACCGCCGGATGCTCAAGGGGCAAACGCTACGACGATTCCTGGGGTCCCCGCTGACTCCGCCCGTCTCGATCCTGGTGCCGGCGCACAATGAGGAACTCACGATCGCGGAATCGGTCCGCTCGCTGCTGCGCCTGGACTATCCTGAGCTCGAAATCATCGTGATCAACGACGGCAGCTCCGACGGCACGCTGGCCGCGCTGCGCCGCGAATTTTCTCTGGTGCCGGCGAGCCTGGCTTGGCGTCCGCAACTGCCGTGCGCCGCCGTCCGGGGCCTCTACCTATCGCTCGATGAGCCGCGCCTGCTGGTGGTGGACAAGGAAAACGCCGGCAAGGCGGATGCGCTCAACGCCGGCCCGAACCTCGCGCGCAGCCCCTATTTCTGCGCCGTGGACGCCGACGTGGTGCTCGAGCCGGACGCCCTGCTGCGCGTCATGGCCCCGGTGCTGAACAGCCGCTCGCTGGTCCTGGCCACCGGGGGAATCGTGCGCGTGGCCAACGGCTGCCGCATCGAGCGAGGCCAGATCCGCGAGGTTCACATGCCCTCGCGCGCCGTGGAAGCCCTGCAGGTCGTCGAGTACCTGCGCGGCTTCCTGTTCGGCCGGGAGGGCTGGAGCGCTCTCAACGCGCTGCTCATCATCTCCGGCGCCTTCGGCGTATTTTCGCGCGCCGTGGCGCTCGAAATCGGCGGGTATCGGCGCGACACAGTCGGCGAGGACATGGACCTGGTCGTGCGGATGCACGCGCGGCTCCGCGAAACCGCCCGGCCGTATCGCATCCTGTTTGTCCCGGACCCGGTGTGCTGGACCGAAGCTCCGGCGGACCTCGCGGTCCTGGCCCGCCAGCGCCGTCGCTGGCAGAAGGGTTTGTGCGATGTGCTGTGGCGCAACCGCCGCATGATGCTCAACCCGCGCTACGGCCGCATCGGCCTGGTGAGTTTCCCCTACCAACTGTTCGTGGAGCTGCTCGGCCCGGCGATCGAACTCGGAGGCATCCTGCTGATCGCCGCCAGCGCCGCTCTCGGGATGCTCGGCGCCCCGGCCTTGTTCTATCTGCTGCTGGTCGGCTACCTCGCCGGGACGTGCATCTCCGTCGCCGCCGTGCTGCTCGAGGAACTCACCTACCGCCGCTACTCTTCGCTCCGCGAATTGGCGCGCCTGCTCGCCTACGCGTTCCTCGACTTCTTCCCCTACCGGCAGTTCCTGCTGATCTGCCGCCTCTGGGGAATGCTCGATTACCTGCGCCGCCCGCGTGAGTGGGGCGCGCAGCGGCGCGCGGGATTCTCGCCCCGAACGGCGTAGCGGAAGAGGACCAAAGAGAAGCAAAGACGCAGACCCCCCCGATTCTAAACCCTAACCCGGCCGAGCTGGAACCAAACAGGACGGATTCCGAATTCCGGATTCCGA
>CAYWWM010000281.1:0-4616 GCA_964461735.1 uncultured Solibacteraceae bacterium
CGCATGGTTTCGCTCGCCGCGCGCGCCGGCGCCGTTCGCAGCTCCTTCGAGGCCATGGAAGAGCAGCAGCGCCGCTCCGGCCTCGGGATGCGCCGCGACATAGCCGCCGCGATTCGGCTGCGCTACCTGCTCGAACAGTCGAGCGCGGCCCTCGCCGTGGGCGACGCCGCCAACGCCAAACGCAACCTCGACCTGGCCGAGCGAAGCCTCGGACAGCTCGAACGGTTTCTGGGGCGGTGAGACGGGCCGCTTCAGGGGTTTTCAGTTAGAAGTAGCGCCGGCCTCTGGCCGGCTCGGTAGGCCGCCGAGACGGCGGCGCGACCCGTTTCGATTTGACAAACCGCTCCCCATTGCTTATCCTGTCCCCTTATGGTTCAGACGCGGCGCACGCTCGGGGCTCACCACCATACGCACTCCAAGGTGTGCCGGCGGAACCGCGCTTCTTAGTTGAACGAATAGATCGGTTGCAAACACCCGCTGGCAAAGAGCTAGCGGGTTTTTTGTTGTCGGGGTAGCCACGGCACGCTTTCTGTGCCGTGGGTTTTTGTCTGAACAAAACCCGGAACGTGCCCACGGCATGAACAACCTGCCGGTGCTACCCCGCGCGGAGGAGTAAGACATGGAACTGAAATTCGACCAAGCGAGCGGCCTGCTCCCGGCCATTGTGCAAGAATCGGGGACGGGCAAGGTGCTGATGCTCGGCTTCATGAACGCCGAGGCGTTCGAGAGGACGCTTGCGACCGGCTGCGTCACCTTTTTCAGCCGCTCGCGCAACAAACTCTGGGTGAAGGGCGAAAGCTCCGGGCACGTTCTGAAGGTCTCCAACGTGCGCGTGGATTGCGACGCCGACGCCGTGCTGGTCGTGGCCGAGCAGCTCGGCCCGGGAACGTGCCACGAAGGCTACCACTCCTGCTTTTTCCGGCGCGTCGAGGATGGCAAGCTGGTCATCGCCGAGCCGCGCGCGTTTGATCCCGAGAAAGTCTATGGCGCGGACAATCAGAGCCGGGAGCGTGAGCGACCGGACAATCAGAGAGCGTGAGCGACCGGACAATCAGAGCCGCAAATAAGGAGCATCGGATGCCTGACGCCACGACCAACTCGGGCCGCAAATTGAAACTCGGCATTCCCAAAGGCAGCCTGCAAGAGGCCACCATGGAGCTTTTCCGGCGCGGGGGTTTCGACATTCAAGTCGGCAGCCGCTCGTATTTTCCGACGGTGGACGACGAGGAGCTTGACTGCGTGCTGATCCGCGCTCAGGAGATGGCGCGCTACGTCGAAGACGGCGTGCTCGACGCGGGCCTCACGGGCCGCGACTGGGTCGCGGAGAACGACTCGCAGGTCGTAGAAGTGGCCGACCTCATCTACGCCAAGCAGAGTTTTCGCAAAGTGCGCTGGGTGCTCGCCGTCCCGGAGGATTCGCCGATTCGCGGCCCGCAGGACCTCGAAGGCAAAGTCATCGCCACGGAGCTGGTGAAGGCCACGGAGCGATATCTGGCCCGCCACGGCGTGCGCGCGCACGTCGAGTTTTCCTGGGGGGCGACCGAGGTCAAGCCGCCGCTGCTCGCCGACGCCATCGTCGAAGTCACCGAGACCGGCTCGTCGCTGCGCGCCAACAAGCTCAAGATTCTGGACACCGTGATCGAATCGAACACCGTGCTGATCGCCAACCGCGCCGCCTGGGAGGACCCCTGGAAGCGCGAGAAGCTCGGCAACATGAAGCTGCTGCTCGAAGGCGCCATGCTCGCCTTCGGCAAGGTCGGCCTCATGCTCAACGTGCACCAGGACAGCCTCCCGGCGGTGCTCGCCGTGCTGCCCGCGCTCAAGCGCCCGACCATCTCCGAGCTGAGCGAGCCGGGCTGGGTGGCGCTCAATACGATTCTCGACGAGAAGCTGGTCCGCGTCATCATCCCGCAGCTCAAGCAGGCCGGCGCGCAGGGCATTGTCGAGTACCCGCTGAATAAGATCATTATGTGAGAAGTGAATAGTGATTAGTGAGTAGTGAATGGTGAAGAAGTGGATAGTGGATAGTGATTAGTGGATAGTGAAGAAGTGAATAGTGGATAGTGATTAGTGAGGATCACATAATATAGTGACAGGTTCGAACTCCGTGATCCCGTCAGGGCATGGCTTCAGCCATGCCGAACAAGAGCCGAGAGATACGGGCTTCAGCCCCTGAGGGAGTCTTTCCCACGCCGATGATTCCGGTCGCAGCTTTTACGACTCACCTCAGCGGCTGAAGCCGATCTTCCTCCGTGGCGAAACGGCACGACTGAAGTCGTGCCCTGACGAAACTCCCGCGGCTGTCACTATATTATGCAAAGCTCAATAGTGACAGTGAAGCCTGCTTTTCACTTTTCACTATTCACTATTCACTTCTTTAGAGCAGTTCTCTGACACCTGGAACCTGACACCTGGAACCTGTTCGTGATGCCTCGTCGAACCAACAGCGCACTGCCCATCCCGATTCTCTCGAGCCGGGATAAAGGCGCAGTGCGGCGCGTCTTCGCCCGCCGCGCTGCGCGTCTGGAAGAAGCCGAGCGCGCCGTGGGGCCGGTGCTCGACGCGGTGCGGCGCTTGGGCGACACGGCGCTGGTCCGCTACGCCCGCCGCTGGGACGCGTTCCCGGGCCGCGCGGCCCGCGAGCTGGCCGTCTCGCCGGCTCGGATCGCTGCGGCGCACGAAGCGGTTCCCGCTGCGTTCCGCTCCGCTGTCCGCGAAGCGGCTGAAAATATTCGCGCCTTCTGCCGCCTGCAGATGCCGCGAGAGTGGAGCAAAGCCGCGCGGCCCGGCGTGCGCCTGGGACAGCTCGTGCGTCCGCTCGCGAGCGTCGGCTGCTACATCCCCGCCGGGCGCCACCCGCTCCCTTCGACGCTGCTGATGACGGCCATCCCGGCCCAGGTTGCCGGAGTCGAACGCATCGTGGTCACGACGCCGCATCCCGCTCCCGAAATTCTGGCCGTCGCGCGCGAGCTCGGCATCGAAGAAATGTACGCCGTGGGCGGCGCGCAGGCCGTGGCGGCGCTCGCTTACGGAACCAAAACCATCGCGCCCGTGGCGAAGATCGTGGGGCCCGGCAACGCCTACGTCGCCGCCGCCAAGCGTCTGGTCGCGCGCGACACGCCCATTGATTTCGTGGCCGGGCCGACCGAAGTGCTGCTCATCGCCGCGGAAGATGGAGGCGCCGATCCTTCCTGGCTCGCCGCCGACTTGCTGGCGCAGGCCGAGCACGACGAGGACGCTTCGGCGATCCTGCTCACGCCTTCCGCCCGGCTGGCGCGGGCCGTCGCGCGTGCACTCGTCCCGCAGCTTCGTTCGCTGCCCGCAGGGAATCCGGCCGCCGCAGCACTGGCCAACAATGGCGCGATCATTGTCGTGCGCAATCTGGCTGAGGCGACTGTTCTCGCTAACGAGTTTGCGCCCGAGCATCTCGCCGTTCCTGCGGGCTTCCCGCTGGCGGAGGTTCGCAATGCCGGAAGCGTTTTCGTCGGGCCCTACAGCCCGGAGGCGGCCGGGGATTATGCCGCCGGCCCCAACCACGTTCTTCCCACCGGCGGAATGGCGCGGTTTCGCGGCGGCCTTTCGGTGCTCGACTTCGTGAAGATCGTCTCGGTGCAGCAGCTCGACCGGCGGGGCTTGCGGCAGCTTGCTCGCGCGATTGTGAACCTCGCGCGCGGCGAAGGCTTGGAAGCGCACGCGCGCTCGGTGGAGATTCGATTGAAAGACAGGTGTTAGGTGTCAGGTGTTAGGTGTTAGGGGGCAGACCAAGCAGGAACCTAACACCGAGAACCGTTGCGTTGTTTACTAGCACCTAAGCCGGCGGAGCCGGAACCAAAATTACAGATTCCGAATTCCGGATTCCGACAAGTTGGGCCGTAACCGAAATAGCTCCGAAGGCCTGCCGGCAGCAGCAAGAACTCAATTGCATAGGTACTAACCCCTGACACCTAACACCTGGCACCTGACACCTAGCACCTTTCATTGACATGGCGACAAACAAAAACCCGCTGCAACCGCGCGCGGCCATCGAGCGCATGGACCCCTATCGCCCGCCTTCGTCCGGACGGAGCGGAAAGCTGCGTCTCGACTTCAACGAGAACACGGTGGGCTGCTCGCCGCGCGTGCGGCAGGCGATGCGCGCGCTGGCCGCCGACTCGCTCGCCGTCTATCCCGAGTACGAGGAGGCCCTGCCGCGCTTCGCGGCCTACTTCGGCGTCCGACCCGACCAGATGACGCTCACCAACGGGACCGATGAGGCGATTCAACTGGTCGTCAACACCTACGTCAACGCGGGCGACGTCGTGCTGCTGCCGCGCCCCACCTACGCCATGTACCGCTTTTACGCGCAGGCAGCCGGCGCGCGCATCGTCGAAGCCGCCTATCCTGCGAGCCTCCGCTTTCCCGGCAGGGGGCTGCTGCGGAAAATCAATTCGCGCACGCGGGCGATCTTTGTGGCGAACCCGAACAATCCAACGGGCACGTCTGCTTCGCCCGCCGAGATCAAAGCCCTGTTGCGCGCCGCGCCGCGCGCCGCCGTGATGGTGGACGAGGCCTACTTTGAATTCTCCGGGAAAACGGTTTTGCCTTGGCTGGCCGACTACCCGAACCTGTTTGTCTCG
>CAYWWM010000282.1:0-4615 GCA_964461735.1 uncultured Solibacteraceae bacterium
CTCGCTGTACTCGCGGGCCAGCATGAAGGTGCTGACGCGCGTGAGGTCGGTCTGATAGGCGAGCAGCAGCAGGTCGAACATCAGCTTGACGTGCTCCTCATAGGCCGGCACGCCGATGGGCCGCTCGATCTCGGGAATCTCCTTGGAGGACTGCGCCTCGGCCTTCTGGACGCGCGTTTCGACGCCGCGCACGGCGTCGAGGAACTCGTTCAACTTGCCGCGGTCGCCCTGGCCCAAGCCGGCCATCACGCGGCTGACGTCCTGGCTGACGAAGTCGAGGATGCTGCGCTGCTTGCGGATGCGCGCCAGGCGGGCCGCCGGATCGGTCGAGTCGCCGTCGCCGAACAGCCGCTCGAAGATCGCGCGCGGGCTGTGCTCCATCGGCAGCGGCGTGGTGGGCGTGCGCCAGGCGATGGTGTTGGTGTAGGCCGCGCTGTAGCCGCCCGCGGACTGCCCGGCCAGCTCGGCCGCGTTCTCGATGCACAGCTCCAGCGATTCAAGCTGCGTCTGCTGGCCGAATTCCTTGGCCACCACCTGGTCAATCGAGACGCCGCTGCGCACGTCGTTCAACGACTGCTTCGGCTCGGCGCCGGTGAGCCACATGGAGCTGCCGCGCACGTGTCCGCCGACGAACTGCGAGCCGCCGTCCATGCCGCTCAGCACGATCATCTGGTCGCGGAAGGCCGAAAACTCTTTCAGCACGGGGGTCATCTCGAACTGCGCGCCCGCCGTGGCGGGCAGCCAGGTCTCGCGGATGATGCCGTTCGGGACATAGACGTACGCGAGACGCAGCGGGGACTTCGCTTCCGCCGCCGCTGCCGCGCCCGCCTGGGCCGCAAACGCCGGCTTCATCGAATCGAGCCACGGCAGAGCGATGGCGGCGCCGAGGCCGCGCAAGAACGTGCGCCGGGGAATTGCCTTATGGAATATCATCATGACGATCGGGACCTCCTCATCTGAAAGGGTGTGCTGTTGACGATTCCTAAAACGATGGATGACCAGCGGTAGTCGCTCGCGGCGGCTTCCCGCACGATCCGGCGGACGGACGGCGCATCGTAGTGCTCGAGCGTGCGGCCGAGGCCGTACATGAGCAGCTTTTCGGTGACCGCGTTGGCGATCAGCTCGGGGCGGTTGAGCAGCGCCGTGCGCAGGCCATTGGGGCCTTCGAACTTAAAACCGTCCGGCATCACGCCGGAGGGGTCAATCTGCGTGCCGGCGTCCTCGGTGCGCCACTTTCCGATGGCGTTGAAGTTCTCGAGCGCGAAGCCGATGGGATCCATGCGGTTGTGGCAGACGGCGCAGGCGGGGTTGGCGCGGTGCTGCTCCATCTGCTGGCGCATGGTCATCACTTTGCCGTCCGCGTTCTTCTCCTTGAGCGCCGGGATATTCGGCGGCGGGGGCGGCGGCGGAGCGTTGAACAAATTCTCGAGCACCCATTTGCCGCGCATCACTGGCGAGGTGCGGTTGGCGAGCGCCGTGATCGTCAGGATGCCGCCCTGCCCGAGCAAGCCCCGGCGCGACGGGTCGACGAGCTGCACCTTGCGGAACTTGTTCCCGTAAATCCCCTCCATGCCGTAGTGCCGCGCCAGCCGCTCGTTCACGAAGGTGAAATCGGCGCGGATCAGGTCGAGCACGGAGCGGTCCTCGCGGAAATTCTCCGCGATGAACAAATCGGTTTCCTCGAGAAACGACTGCCGCAAGCTCTCGTCGAACTCGCTGAAGACATCGCGGTTCGGAGTGACGCCGCGGACGTTCCGCAGAAACAGCCACTGCCCGGCGAAGTTGTCCACCAGGGAGCGCGAGCGCGGATCGCGCAACAGGCGCCGCACCTGCTGCTCGAGGACGGCCGGCTGGCGCAGTTTGCCCTGTTCGGCAAGCGCCAGCAGCTCCTCATCCGGAATGCTGCTCCAGAGGAAGAACGAGAGCCGGGACGCGAGCTCGAGATCGCTGACCGCATAGGCGCTGTCGGGCGCCACGCCCGCCGGATCGCGTTCGATGCGGAACAAGAACTCCGAGCTGACCAGCAGCCCCTCGATCGCCATCTGGATGCCGGCTTCGAAATTCGCAGTCCCGCTGCGGCCGCTCTGGTAGAGGCTGAGCAAGGGCTCGACGTCAGCCGCCGTGGCGGGGCGGCGATAGGCGCCGCGCGCGAGCGTCGAGAGAATCCTGCGGGCGCAAGCGTCCTCCTCCGCCGGGCCTTTCGGAGTACAGATAAAAATTTTCGCGCGGCTCGGCGTATTCCCCGGCCCCTGGACGTCGTACGGGCCAGTGATGGCGAGGCTGCTCACCGCCGGGTCCACCCAGGCGCGCTCCTTCGAGTTGTCGAGGCGCGCTTCTTCGTAGGTCGTGGCGGTGGGACGAAACTCGAACGGAGTTTCCGGCGCGAAGGCTTCATCGAGGAACGCCACCTGAATCAGGCGCTGTCCGGCCTTGGCGGGGAAGCGGACTTCGAGGCCGGCATCGGCGGTGCGCTCATACTGCGCCTCGCGGAAGTCGGGCGGGACGGCATCCGCGGCGCCGGCGCCTTGCGACCTGCCGAGGTGGCCGCCTCCAACCGTGAACAGCTTGACGCGCTGGCCGTCCAGACGGAAATCGAGCAGGTGCGGCTCGGCGATGCCCACGACGTATCCTTCATCGTCGGTGCGCTGCAAGCGCACGTTCAGGACGTACTCGCCGTCCACCGGGAAATAATGGCGCACCGCGGTTCCGCCGCGCGAGCCGAACGGCAGGTCCTCGTTCATGCGCCCGGTTTGCAGCAGGAACGGCGAGACCGCGTAGCTCACCACGTCCGGGCTGACCGAGGTGTCCCCGACCGCCAGGCGGCTGATCTTGCCCGCCGCCGAGATGTACTTCTCCATCAGCAGCGGCGAGACCGAGAGCAGGTCGCCGAAGTTGTCGAAACCGCCCGAGTCGTCGGCGGGAAGCAGCGCCTCGGTGTCCACTTCGAGCCCCAGCAGATCGCGCACCGCGTTGGTGTATTCGGCGCGGTTCAGGCGATGCGCCGCGCCGCTGCGCCCCGGGTTGGGATGCGCGGCGGCCGCGCGGTCGAGCTCGCTGACGAGATACCGGGCGATGGACTCATACGCGTCGTCGTCGGGGCGCGGCATCCCCATGGGCGGCATCGAGCGCGCGCGCAGCTTGCCGACGACTTTCTCCCAAATCGCCGGCGTGGCGCTGGGGTTCTCCACGTTCGCTTCGCTCAGGATCAGATTGGCGGTCTTCAGGCGCTCGTTGTGGCAGGTGAAGCAGTAGCGCGTGAAGACCTGCGTGTATTCGGCAGGGCTGCTCGGCGCAGCGCCGGCCGGCTGCGGCGCCGGCTGCGGCGATGTCTGCTGTTGAGCGAACGCAGCCGTGAAACTCGCCGCCAGAATCGCAATTCCTATCCCGAGTGAGAAAACTCTCCGCATGTGCTTCACCTTTTCGTCGCGCAGGCATCTCCTCGCGAAGGCAAAAGCCTGCCTAATCGCAGCCCCGCAACGGCGCAAGCCATCCAACTATGCCGGGCCATGCCGGGGGCTGACCAGAGGGTTGATTATACACCGCAACCCGGCAAAAATCTCACGGAAAAATGGGGCAGCGTGGGGGGGGAGCTACCTCGTAAGACGTTCGGATTCAAACTCCCGGTTGCTCACGCTCCCGGCTCTGATTCTATTTCATGTAGCCACGCTCTTTGTAATACCGCGCGGCGCCGGGATGCAGCGGCACGTCATAACCCTTCCAGACCGTGCGCCAGTTGTAGGAGAAGTTCATGTGCGTCCACTGCAAGAGGTCCTGGTGCTCGTCCATGGCCTTGGCGAGCGTGTAGGCGAACTCCTCCGGCATGTCGGTGCGGCCGTAGACGGCGATTCCGGTGCGGGCGACGGTCGGAATCGGGCGGTCCACGCCGCGGAACAGGCCGAGCGGGATGTTCACCTGGTCGAGATAGAGTTCCTTGGCCAGCCGCTCGCGGAGGTCGGGCGCGAGCTCCAGGTATTTCAAATCGTACTTCTGGCTGAGCTCGTACCACAGGCGGTATTCCGGAGCGTTCACAAGGGACCCGAAGCCGATGATCACGTCGGCGTCCTCGCTTTGCTGGTAGCCGGTGCGATAGGTTCCGCCGAACGATTCGACCCGTTCCTTCGAGAGACCGTAGTAGGAGAGAATCGCCGGCGTGACGCCGCCGCCGATGCCGGTGCGCGCGACCATGTTCACCGCCAGGCGCTTCTCGACGATGTCGCTCAAGCTGGTGATGCCGGAGTCCGATTTCACGGCCACCAGCAGGTAGGTCGGCTCCTGAATGTTGGCCACCAGGCGAATGTGCCGGCGCGGGCCTTCGGGGTCGTTGGCGAAGACGTCAATGCCGAGATAGGCCCATTGGAGGAAATGCGTGCCGGTGACGCCGAAATCGAGCGGGCCGTTGGGAAGCGGATGCGGCTCGTTGTCGCCGGGACGCCGCGCCGGCATCATGGCCCCGGAAACCATGCGCGCCGCGCGCGGACCGCCCTGGCAGACGTAGCAAATCTGCGCCTCCCAGCCGTAGGGCTGCAACGCCGCTTTCACGACTTCCGCCATCACGCCCCAAGGACACAGCGGACACGCCCCGCCCAGCACCGGCTTGCGCACGGCATAGCCGGTC
>CAYWWM010000283.1:0-4612 GCA_964461735.1 uncultured Solibacteraceae bacterium
GACCATGTCCTCGCCGCTGTAGGAGCGCGGCTTCTGGAAGTAGGTCGCCAGGACGCGATCCATGACGCTGCCTTGCTCGTCGGTCAGCTCGGTCAGGCGCACGCGCCACGGTTCGAAGTCGAGCGCATCATTCTGGGCGTTGCCCGGCACGCGCAAAAGCTGCCGGGCGATGCGCAGCGCGTCCGGCCCGGAGAGACGCACCACGCCAATCCCGCCGCGCCCGGCAGGCGTCGAGATGGCCGCGATGGTGTCGTCGGCGTGCATGCAAGCAATTCGCCACAGAGTCACGGAGACACTGAGGAGTTATAGATAGTCCCGCGCCCCTCTACGGCTTTCCGCTGATCCTGAACTCAAAGCAACCGAGGCGCTTCCCGCCGGAAGAACTCCTTGATCTCCCCCCAGGACACTGGAGTGAGCATGTCCGGTGCGGGGTCTTTTTCAGCCTCAGCGAAATACGCCAGGGACTTGAGCAGGTGAGCCCTACTGTAATTGGCCTCCGAAAATTTTTCCTGAAACAACTCCAGAAGATGCGGCAGCCCATACCGCTGGGAAGCAGCGTACAAATCCACGAAGTCCCGCTTGGCGCCGCGGCCGGCGATGGCGCTGATTTTCATGCAGGCGATGTCGCGCCCGTTGGCCACCTGCACGCTCTGAAAGAGATGCGGCGGAAACAGCAGGCGATACGGGTAGCCGAGGAAACTGATCTTGGTGCGCTGGAATTCCACGTGAAGTGTCCGGTGGCTCTTGGACATTACGGAGAGGTCTCCCAATCTCTCGAGCCGCTGCAACAATGATTCGGGATCGAACGAGTCGAAGGAGAAGAAGTCCAAATCCTGCGAACGGCGATGTCCTAACTGGAGCGCCAAACCGGTTCCGCCTCCGAGATAGAACGGAAGTAGCAGCGAGGCTTGCTCCAAGGACGCGAGCGTTTGCAGCAAGTCCGTGTTCAGGATGTGGGGGTGCCAGCTCACCGAATCCTGCGACATGCGGTCCTCTCGTTTTTGGGGCACGGGAATGTCGAAAACCTAATCGGCTTGCAAGGCAGCCACCTCTTGCGGCGGGATGCCATACACGAGGGCCCAGAAATTCGCCGACTTCCGCGAGAGGCGCCGTTCCGTGCAAAGGACTCTTCGGATTTCGCGCTCCTCGAAGGTCTGCTTGAGCCAATAGAACGCGTCGCGATTGCCGTACTCCAAGACGCGGAAGATGGTGTAGTCGGGATAGGCTTGGGGATCGAATTGATCGAGCCGAATGTCCCAAAAAAGTGTAGCTAACTCTTGTGGAATCACATGGTTATCATATCATGGCGAGCGCCTGCGCGCAAGGCTTTGCCTACTTTTTCTACTTTTTTTCAGCCGGGAAAATCACCACTTTGCGGAACGGCCCGCCGCCCTGGCTCTCGGTGCGAACCGTCGGGCGGTCGCGCAGCGCAAGGTGAACGATGCGGCGCTCGCGCGCGTCCATGGGGTTCAGGGGGAACGGCTGTCCGGTGCGCTCGACGCGCTCGGCGGCGGTGACGGCGGTGAGGCGCAGTTCCTCGACCCGCAGGCTCTTGTAGTCGTCGCAGTCGAATTCGATCAGGCCGCGCTCGTCAGGGCCGAGCCGCAGGAACTTGACGGCGACGTATTCGAGCGCCGCCAGAAATTCGCCGCCGCGTTGCAGCAGCAGATCGGTCTCGGGGCCGGAGAAATTCACGAGCACCTCCGGCGCGCCCGTCTCCGGGTCGGGCTGGGGCGCGGGCACGATCTCGAACGTCACGTTGCACCGGGCGAGCCGCAGCAGCTCCCGCAGGAACGGTTCCAGGCGCGCGCGGACGGATTCCACTTCGAGTTCCGGCATGGGATCTGAATCTCTATTTCTTTGGTTCACTTCTTGGCCGCCGCTTGCTTCTTGCGCGCCACGGCAGCTTTCTTTTCCTCGATCAGGTGCCGCATTTCCGTCCGGTTAATATACCACTGCTGCGCGATTCCGACGACGTTGCCCGTCAGCCAGTAGAGCACCAACCCGCTCGACATCCCCCAAAACAGAAACAGAAACATGAGCGGCATGTACATCATCATCTTCTGCTGCGCCGGGTCCGCCGACGGCATGGGGCTCATCTTTTGCAGCAGAAACTGCGTGGCGCAAAGCAGGATCGGCAGCGTCTTGATTGGGAGGTCCTCCGGCGCAGAGAGGTCGCGGACCCACCAGATCCACGGCGCGTGCCGCATCTCGATGCTGAGGATCAGGACCTGGTAGAAGCCGTACAGGAAAGGAATCTGGAGCAGCATGGGGAGGCAGCCGCCCAGCGGGTTGACGCCGTGCTTCTTGTAGAGCGCCATAGTCTCCTGGGTCATCTCCTGCCGCCGCGGGTCGTTCATCTTGAGGCCCTTATATTTATCCTGGAGGGCTTTTATCTGCGGCTGGATGCGTTGCATCTTAATCGCCGAGCGCATGGTGCTGAGCTTCAGCGGGAAGAGCAGGAAGTTGATGACGACGGTGAGCAGGATAATGACCCAGCCATAGTTGCCCACGACGTGGTCATAGGTCCAGCGCATGGCGAGGAACAGCGGCTGCGCGATGAAGGAGAACCAGCCGTAATCCACCAGCCCCGGCAGCAGCGGCTCGACCGGCGCCAGCACGTCGCGGTCCTTCGGGCCGAGGTAGAGCCGCAGGCGGTTCACCGGCTCATCGCCGCTGCTCACGGCGACTCCGAGCGAGGGCAACCGCCGGGTTTGCTCCGGCAGGCCGATCTCCTGCTCGAAGGCGTTCACGCGCAGCGGACCCTCCTGCGGCAGGAAGGCGGCGCAGAAAAAATGGTCCTCGATCCCGGCATACGGAAATGATCCGAGAACCGAAATTTCCCGGATGTCCGCGCCGGGCGGAAGCGATCCCACCAATCCCCGGAACCAATCGAAGATGCGCGCCCAGAAGCCCTTGCTCTCGACATTTCCCGGAGCAAGGCGCACGACCCGCTGGGGATCGCGATAAAAGACCTGGACCAGGGTGCCGCGCGCCAGCGCATCCTGGAGATCTCCGAAGGCGCCCAGCCACGCCAGAGCGTGCGGCACGGGCGTGCCTTCCCTCGCAAGCTCGGTCGTGGTGTTCACGACGTAACTGTCGCGCGTGAAAACGAATTCCTTGCGCGCCGTGATGCGGCTGTCGCGGTACTCGAAGGTGAGTGTGGCAGGCGCCTGGAGCGTTCCGGTGGCAGAGGGAACAAACAGCGCCGAGTTGATCTCGCGCCGGAGCGTTTCGTCTGTCGTCCAGAAGGTAAGCGGACTGCCGTATTCCGCGGCAGCGGCCGTGTTGACCAGTTCCTGAGGGTTTCCTTCCCGGTCGTCGAATTGCCGCAGGGTCCAGCTTTTGACGGCCGCGCCGCGCGTCGTGAACACGGCCCGGTAGAGGTCCGACTCCACGGTGATCTGCTCCTCGGCGGCTCCCTGGCGAGGCTCGTTGGGCCCGCTCGGGACGCCTTCCGGCGCAGGCGGAGTGGCTGTCGCAGCGGACGGCGCAGCCTCCCGAGGCGGGGCGGGCGTCGCGTCGGTGGCGGGAACTGGCTCGGTGGCCCCGGCCTGCCGGGGCGCCGGCTGCGGTCTCACAAAGAACCGCTGCGAAACCACGAGAATCATGAAGGACAAGGCGAATGCCAGCAGGATTCGCACTTGCATCGAGGGTTCTTGGGGTTCCATGTTGCGTCGCGTTCGCCCAGGGGGCTGCGTGTCAGCCGACGGGATCATAGCCGCCGGGATGAAATGGGCGGCAGCGCAGCAGCCGTCCCGCTGCCAGCCGGATTCCCCGCGCAGGCCCGTGCGTCCGGATCGCCTCCGCGGCGTACGCCGAGCAGGTGGGATAGAACTTGCAGAACGAGGGGAAGGCGGGTGAGATGGCCCGTTGATAGAATCCAATCAGGGCTAGGAGGAATAGTTTCATGAATCCGGTATCCAGCCGAGTCACTGCTTCTGAGAGCTGCCACTTGCCTGGGCGCAGGCCACAAAAAAGCCTCGAACCGTCGCTTCGAGGTCCGTAAATTTCGCCGCTTTGGCTTCCGCGCGGGGATGGAAAACGATGTCCCACCCGAGACCCAACTCCGCCCGATGCCGACGAACCGCTTCGCGCAGCCGCCGCTTCAGCCGATTCCGTTCGACCGCGCCTCCGAGCGCGCGCGGAACCGCCAGTCCGACCCGGCTGGGCTGCTCGCCGGTCGCCCTGGCAAAGCCCACCAGGACGCCGAGGTTCCGTCGCCGGCCTTCCGAGTACACTTTGCGATAGTCGGCAGTTCGCAGCAGTCGCGCCTGTTTCGGGAGACCGTGTTGTCGCTCGCCGGGTGGTCGCTCGGAAGACGACCGGATCGGGTGTGCTGGCCGGGCTGCGCCGTGAGCCGCAGCACCGTTCTGCGGCTTGGTACTTCCCTCCGCCATAGGTGTCTGCGGCCTTCGGGGGCGACGGGCCGCCGGCCCGGCTACTCCGAGGAGACGGTCAGGCGCTTGCGACCCTGCGCCCGCCGCCGGGAAAGCACCTTCCGCCCGCCCGGGGTCTCCATCCGCGACCGAAACCCGTGGGTCTTCGCCCGCTTTCTTTTATTTGGCTGATACGTCCGCTTCGGCATGCCGCTGGCGCTACCTCATAGAAA
>CAYWWM010000284.1:0-4609 GCA_964461735.1 uncultured Solibacteraceae bacterium
TACTTGCCGTCCTTGTCGAACTTCACGACGCGCGTGTTGATGTAGCCGTCGCTGATGAAGAAGGTGCCGTCGGGCAGCCAGGCGATGTCGGTCGGCCGGGCGAAGTGTCGTTCGTCGTTCCCCGGGACGCCCGCTTCGCCGAGCGTCAGCACAAGCCGCTTGCCGTCGTTGGTGAACTTGAAAATCTGGTGGCGCATGTCGTCCACCACCCAGACGTGGCGCTCCGGATCGTGCGGGCTGATCCGGATGCGGTGCGGGCCGCGTCCGCCCTGGAAGAGGTGATCGTGCTGCGTCCAGGACTCGATCATCTTTCCGTTGGCGTCCACGATGATGATGTTGTTGCGCAGCTCGGGCCGCCCTTGCGTGGCTGCCTGGCCGGTGGAACCCCACGAGCCGTTCCAATTCGCGGGCAGCGGGTCGGGTTTTTTCAGCTCACCGCGATTGGCAATAAAGATGCGGTTCGGGGATTCCGCGAAGACGCCCCCTTGTGAGCCCTGGATGTATCCCTCCTTGGCAAACGGCTGCGGCCAATTGGAGACCACATCGTAGGGGCCGGTTTCCTCCTCGCCTCCCTTCTGGGAGACGGCGAGCGTAGCCAGCATCCCGAAACCGAGCAGCATGACCAGCGCGAACACAGCTTTCTTCATGGCAAACCTCCTCCGGCGTGAAGCCATCGAGCCAGATTGTACCGAAACTGATCGCCCTAGTATATACCGAAGGTGGGCGAGCCGGGAGCGAGAAAAGGTGATGACGCAGAGATGGGAGATTGGACGCCTTCCCGCATTCCGGATTCCAGATTCCGGTTGGATACCGTATGCCGCCAGCAGCGCGCCCCGGCCTCGAAATTGGGTCCCAAAACACACATTATTTCCAACTAAAAAGTCAGGAGTATAGCGGAGGGCGGAGGCAGGGGCAAGGCGCCGGTTGGGGGTTCGAGAACTCGTGAAATCTAGTGTCCTGAGTCGGAAGTTCGTTGCTATAAAATCAGTTCAATTCGGTCAACAAGTTCTTTGTTCTTAGCACGGACGGCACGAGAAGTAGTCAACGAATTAACGACTCAGGACACTAGCTCGCCCCTCGGCCCGTGAGAACGCGGGGGATGGTGCGGAGCAGAATCTTGAAATCGAGGGCGAGCGACCAGTTGTCAATGTACTCCATGTCGAGCTGCATCCACTGGGCGAAGTTGAGCTGGTTGCGTCCGGCGAGCGCCCAGAGGCAGGTGAGGCCGGGCTTCATGCGCAGGCGGCGGCGCTGCCACTTCTCGTAGCGCGCCACCTCGTCTGGCAAAGGCGGGCGCGGCCCGACGAACGACATATCGCCCTTCAGAATGTTCCAGAGCTGCGGCAGCTCGTCGAGGCTGGTTTTGCGCAGCAGGCGTCCCACGGGCGTGACGCGGGGATCGCGGGAGCTCTTGAAGACCGGGCCGTCCATTTCATTCAGGTGCTCGACCGAGCGGCGCATCTGCTCGGCGTCCCGGTACATGGAGCGGAATTTATAGAGCCAGAATTTGCGCCCGTTCAGGCCGCAGCGCAGTTGGCGGTAGAGGGCCGGACCCGGCGAAGTCAGCCGGACCAGGAGCGCAATCAGCAGCAGCAGCGGCGCGGCCGCGAGCAGCAGCCCGGACGCCAGCGCCAGGTCGAGAGCGCGCTTGAGGAACAGCAGATACTCGTTTTCCGGGGCGTTGCTGAAGGTAAGCAGGGGCATGTTCTCCAGGCGGTCGAGCGCCATCTCCGAGCGCAGGTGCGGGAAGAAGTCCACCAGCACGCGGGTCTGCACGCCCTGCTCCTCGCAGGCCAGGAAGATTTCTTCCAGGCGCTCGAGCTGCGCCTTCGAGACCGCGAAAATGATCTCGTCCACGATGTGCTCTTCGATCATGCGGGGGAGCTGCTCCAAGGGCCACACGGGATACTCGCGGCGCAACGCGCCGGCTTCGAGCGCCGGGCCGTCCGGCTCCTGCACAAAGCCGACCACGCCGTTGCCGTGCTCTTCGTGCTGCTCGATGAGCCGCGCCAGCTCGACGGCCTTGGCCCCGGTCCCGACGATGAGGTAGTAGTGATGCCCGGCGAATCCTTCCCGGACGAAGCGCCGCATGCGGCGCGCGGCCAGCCGGTAGGCGACCTGCAAGAGGAAATTGAAGGCCACAAAGATGGCGATGAACAGACGGCTGATGTCGCCAAGCTTCAGCAGGTAAATGGCCGTAGCGAGCGTGACTCCAAACCAGAAGCTCTGCGTCACCGTCAGGCGCAGCATCCCCAAGGTCGCAAAGCTCTCGGGACGGCGATAGACGGCCAGCCCGACGCCGATCGCAGTCCACAACACCGCCGCCGTCACGAGCAGCGCCGCCGCCACGCCCGGCCGCAGGAAAAACAGACGCAGCTCCGGGAAATTCGCCCGCACCAGGTAGGCGACCTCAAAAGACAACAGCAGCGGGACGACGTCGGAGACGACCAGCAGAAGCCAGAGCAGTCGTGCGCGCCGCGCAAACATAGCCGATTCCTCTCCGCAGCCGGAGCAGGCCCTCGCCTATCATACTACCTTCTGCGCCAGGAAATTTAGACGGACAAGAACCTGGAAAACCACAAAGGCACGAAGGCACAAAGGGAACGGACCGAAAAAAAAAGAGGGGCCGATTTCTCGGCCCCCCAAATTCCCAAGTGGAAACAAGCTTCAGAAGGTGAACTTGATCCCGAAGCGGCCCTCGAAGCCGTCGTCGAACAAGTCGTTCTGCCTAAAGCGAGGGTCAAAGGCCTTAGCGCCGTCAGGACTGGCGAGCAGCAGGGCGCGGTAATCATATCCCCGGGTCAGGTCCGTATGACTGAGATCAATCCCGGAGCTTTCCCGGGAAGGCGCGGACCCGAAGTTGAGGTAGGGGAAGGGCATCCGCGCGGTCTTCTGGTTGAACAGGTTAATCATGTTGAATTCGAAGCGCAGCGCCTTTCCTTCGGAAACGGTGAACGTATGGGACACACTCAAGTCGGTCCTGCTCAAAACGTCAGACCGCCCCAGATCGCCCCGGCCCTCCACGAAGACCTCCGTGTCGTGAACCGTAACGACGCGTGTGCTCACCGGCGTGCCGCTGGAGATAGTCCAGAAGCCGCCGACCTCCGTCCCAAAGGGGAAGCTGTAGGAGCCATAGGCTTTGAATTGGTGGGTGCGGTCAGTGGGCAAGGGGCCAAAAACGCCCAGGTTGCCGTGGGAGTCCCACATCAGCTCGTCAATGTCAAAGTCGCGGTTCAGGTTCCCGCCCGGCCGGAAAACGCCGGCTCCTAGCTGTTGGCTCGTGGCAGGACCGAATCCGGTCGAGGGGGGCAGAACTTCATCGGAACTGGCCAGCCCCGCATAATTGCCATGCAGCCGGCTCAAAACGTAATTGGCGCTCCCAAACCAGCGGTTGGCAAAGCGGCGGGTGAGGGACAACTCCAGGGCATCGTAGTTGCGAACCGCTTCGGGGATGGGGGAGGTTGGAGTCAAGCCATAGGGGAACTGGGTCGAGCCAAGGCCCCGTCCCGGGTTGCCGTGGATGTAGCCTTCGTCCCCGTCGGCATTCACAAACCCCATGTCCTCCATGGTCTGCCGCAAGCTGTTGCGCACGTAGCTGCCGCGGAATACCATTTCGGGGGTCACCTGGTACTCGACCGTGGTGTTGATCATGTACGTGCTCATGGGCTCGATGGTGGGATCTATCAGATCGCCAAAGCTCGGGACGCGGCGGTCGCGGAAGCCCGTGGCCGATCCCCAAATGTCCCTCCCAGGCGTGTTAGTGCCGCTCAAGGAGAAAACGTTGGGGGTATCCAGGGCGCGATACCTGATCCCCCAGACCGCGCCCCCGTAGGCTTCGCGCGAAAGATAGTACTTGGTCCAGTCGAAGAAGCGGCCCCAGCTAAAAGAGACTTTCATTCTTCCGTCTCCCCGCACGTCGTAGGCGAATCCCAGCCGGGGAGCCATCTTGTCCTGAAAGTCAAACGCAAAAGCATTCTCCTGAATGTCGCGCCGGAAGGAGGGAATGACCTCCTTTTCTGTGCGCAGGCCCAGGTTCAAGGTCAAGCGGGGATGGACTTGCCACCGATCTTGGATATACAAGTGGGTGATGTTCGCTCCGGCTGAGCCTCGGAGGCCCCGGTCGTTGACCTCGTAGTAGCCGTATCTGCCTCGGCAACCGGCCCCCCCCGTCGTCGTTGCATGGCAGGGACTCCCCGGGACGAGGCTATTGAAGGATCGATTCCAGAGGACACGAACGTAGCCGCCGCCGGGATAGGTCTCATCTACGTTGCTGACGTTCTTCTGCGTGCCGATGCCGAGCTTGAGATCGTGCTGCCCCTTCAGGTTCCCGAATACGGCGTAGTCCGCGTTGATGAACGTCCGGGTCACGATGTCATGAAACGTGTTGACCTGTCGAGGCGAGGTCGAGTAGTTAATCGCTTGCCGCTGGTCGGTCGGGACCTCGGCCAACAAATTCGCCGGCAGGTCGAATGGGGACGCGCCGTATTCCACCGTGCTGACGTTGGGCAAACCCGTGGTCTTGAAGTTATCCCAATAGCGGCCGGCTTTGACCGTGAGGAGCATGCGGTTGCTCAGCGTGACGTCCACGCTGCCGGTGTAGCTGGTCTGT
>CAYWWM010000285.1:0-4592 GCA_964461735.1 uncultured Solibacteraceae bacterium
CGCTCCAGACGTCCAGGCTGTAGTTCAAGGCGTGCGATTCGAGCGCCTGGCTGCGGTACTTCCGGGCGGCGCGGCGCAGCTCGCGCTCCCGGAGCCGCGAAACCACGATCGAGATCAGCATCACTCCGAACGCCCAGACGCTGACCTCTACGCGCGCCGGACTGTAGAGCAGGCGCTGCAAGGCGGAGACCACGATCCACAGGCAGGTCACGAGCACCAGGCCCGTTTGCAGGAACGCGGTAAAGTTCTCGACCTTGGCGTGCCCGTACTGGTGGTCGGCGTCGGCGGGCTTGTCGGAAACCACGACCGACCAGTAGATGATCAGCGCGGCGGCGACGTCGAGGCCGGAATTGGCGGCCTCCGAGAGGATCCCGAGGCTGTTCGACGCCAGGCCCGCAGCCAGCTTGAGCGCCGTGAGGGCGAGCGCCGCCAGCACCGAGCGCAGCGCCACGGTCCGCTTTTCCGGCGATTCCAGAAGGACTGGTTCCAGGCTTTCCATGCAAGAGTATTGTCGCAGTTTTCCCGTCCGCTGGGGAAACCTAAATTCCCGCCAAGGCGTGTTGCAGGTCGGCAATGATGTCTTCGACGTCCTCGATGCCGACGGAAAGACGGACGAGGCCTTGCGTGACCCCCATGCGCTGGCGCTCCTCCTCGGAGAAGTAGGCGTGGGTCATGGTCGCCGGGTGGCAGATGAGCGATTCGACCCCGCCCAGGCTCTCGGCGAGGGAGCAGATTCGGACCCGGTTGAGCACCGCGCGGGCGTTGTCCAACGAGCCGGTCTCAAACGACATCATGCCGCCGAAGCCGGTCATCTGCTTCTTCGCGAGGACCCATTGCGAATGGTCCGGCAGGCCGGGATAGAAAACCTGTTTCACTTTGGGATGCTTGCTTAAGTACTGCGCGATGGCGATGGCGTTGGCTTCATGTTGGCGCATGCGCACGGCGAGCGTCTTGACGCCGCGCAGCACCAGCCAGGAGTCAAACGGCCCGAGGATCGCCCCCGCAGCGTTCTGGATGAACTGCAGCCGCGCGGCTTCCTCGTCCCGGTTGAGGACTACGACGCCTCCCACGCCGTCGCTGTGGCCGTTCAGGTACTTGGTGGTCGAGTGAACTACGATGTCCGCGCCGAGTTGCAGGGGCTTTTGGAAATAGGGCGACAGAAATGTGTTGTCCACGACGAGCAGGATGTTGCGCGAGCGCGTGATCGCGGCGACGGCGGCCAGGTCGGTGATTTTCATCAGCGGATTGGTCGGTGTTTCGAGAAACACCATCCGAGTGTTGGGCTGCAAAGCACTTGCCACGTTCTCCGGGCGGCTGCTGTCCGCGTAGGAGAACTCCAGGCCGAAATTCCGCAGGATGGCATTGAAAAGGCGCGGCGTGCCGCCGTAGGCGCCCTCCGGGCCGATGACGTGGTCGCCGGACTGTAGCAGCGTCAGCACGGCGTTGATGGCGGCCATCCCGGAAGCGAAGGCGAGGCCGTGCCGGCCGCCTTCGAGCACGGCCATGTTGCGCTCGAGCGCCGCGCGCGTGGGGTTGCCCGTCCGGGAGTACTCGTATCCTTTATGCTTGCCCAGCTCTTCCTGAACGTAAGTCGAAGTCTGGAAGATCGGGACCACAACGGCCCCGGTCGAAGGGTCCGGTTCCTGCCCGGCGTGAATGGCGTCGGTTTGAAAGCCCATGGGTGAATTCCTTACGATGTCCTTTCCCGCTGAATCAAAGCGGCAGACGCCTGGCCCCGGCGGAAGCCGGAAAGCCCTTCTGGCCTGCCCTTGGCATGGTACAATGGGTCAGATCGTTTGGAGGAGGGGTTATGCGTCATGCTGGCTTGGTGGGGATCGCGCTCCTGCTCGCTGTTGGGGCTGCTCTATCGGCTGCCGCCCAGGACGAAAAGACCGATAAGACGCAATTGACCGTCAAGGTACTCCGGGAATCGGACGGCAAACCCGTGGCGGACGCGCACGTCGTGATCCACTTCACGGAAGAAAAGCTTCTCAAAGACCGGCGCGGCACCTGGGAGACCAAGACCAACCGCAGAGGCGAAGTGATGCTCCCCAATGTTCCGACCGGAACGGCCAGGGTGCAGGTCATTGCCCGGGGCTTCCAGACCTACGGGAACGAACACCAACTGGCCAAGCCCGAGGAGGAAGTGACCATCCAACTGAAGCCGCCTCAAAAACAGGTCAGCGCTTACTGATTTCTAGTCTCCCGCGAATCCGCCTTGGCGTCGAAAAGACGGACCCCAGGCAAGGTGAAATCCGTCCATTGAGAAGCATTGTTAAAAATTGATGAAAATCCTCCCGGAGGATGGCCGTATCCCCTTCTTGGCGCAGCTTATGGACACCTGCGAGAGGCTCTGCTGCAACAGAGTGCACATTGCGCCAAGCCGCACGAAATGAGCCAATTACGTTTACATGAGGCGGCCTTTTCCACAGAGTTTTCCACATTTTTGGGGGAATTTTTCGCAACCCTTTCATAACACTACTTTATTGCTCGCCTGACAGGCAGAGTTGACGGTTGACGGTGGATATTGCTGGAAGATGGGCTGCCGCGGGACAACCCGAGGGGCTTTGGCATATTGGCCGAAACCAATCCGCTCCCCAATTTCCCGCGCCCGAGCGCTACGGAAGCGCGGGAGGCAGGCCTGGAGGGGCGGGCTCATCCGGAAAGTAACTGGGGTTGAGCGACACCGGATACGCTGCCTTCATGCGGGCGAACAACTCCATCAGTCGTTGCTGACGAAGGCTGTTCTCGAGGAGCTGGCGGACCTGCTCCAGCGGCGCCGTGCGCCTGCCCTCCAGGCGAAAGAGGAAAAAGCCGAAGCGGTCGCGCAGCGGCTCGGTGATCTGGTTCGGCTGCAAGGCGAAAATGGCCCTGTCAATCTCGGGAGCGAACTGGCCGGGCTTGACGAAGCCGAAATCGCCGCCGCTCGCGGACGTGGGATGTTCGGACTCAGCTCGGGCTGTCGCGGCGAAGTCCGCTCCTGCCAGCAGGCGCGTTCGCAGCGCTTCGGCCTTGGCGCGCGCCTCGGCCTCCGTCACCTTCGCGGCGCCGGGATTCACCGGCTCCGGCGGAGGCTGGTCGCCCGCCTCTCCCGGTTCCGGGTCAAAGGGAGTATAAATCCCCCGCAACTGGACCTCCTGCAACTCATCCCGGTGAGCCGTGTACTGCGCCTGGACATCGGCCTCGCTGACGGGGACCTGCGGGCCCGCCAGTTCATTCAAAGTGCTCTGGGCCAGAATCAGGATGCGCTGGAACTCCAGCATCTGGCGAAAGCTTTCCTGCTGGTCAATCTGGATCTTTTCGCCCTCCAGGGCCAGCCCCAGGAGGTTGCCGTACTGTTCGGCGAAGCCGCGCTTGCCGAGCTGGGCCATGGCGCCGGCAAACTGCGGCGGCAGAGACGCGGCAATCTTCTCAAATTCTTCCACGGTAATTTTTCGGTCGCCCACGGTCAGAATTATGTCGGTCGGCGCCAGGGACGACGACGCGGTTGCCGACCCTGCCGGAACCTGCGCCCGCAATACGCCCGCGGACGCGGCACAATACAGCAACGCCGCCAGCAAGAAGATTCGTAACCGATAGGATTGTCTTGGTTTGTGCACGCTGCCTCCCTCGGGCGATCCGCCCTGACCATCGAGGCATTATAGCATGGCGTTGCTCCGCTTCTTTGTGGCGGCATTATCTTTAGGCGACGGCGCCGCATTGGCTGACTCTGTCGCGCGGCGCGCGCGGCCCGGAACCAAAGCCTTGATCTGGTCTCGCAGCCACTTCTGCGGGCTTCTTCTGGTCCTGCGAGCCACCATGGGCAGCGCCCAGTTTTCCCCCAGCATGGTGACGATGCCGAACCGAGGCACGCCATAGTGGAATTCTTCCAGCAGCCGGAAGGAGGCATCCTGGAGGCACTGCAACAAATCGCTCCGACAGAACACTCTCATTTCCAACGCGTTCCTACTCCCCCGTGCCAGATCGGATTCTCGTCCACGACCGTGGATCCATCCAGCAGCGTCAATTCGACGGCCTGCTTCCCGTTCGGGAGATCCAACACGCGGTAATCCGTGCACTCCGGATAATGCTCGATGGTGTGCTCATAGGGCGAGTACGGGATGGTGAGAAACAGAAGCCCTTCGGGTTTGAGAATCCGGTGGGCGCCTTCAAATGGGGCAATCGCGGGAGGCAGGGTATGCTCGAACACATCGGAGGAGATCACGAAATCCAAATCCTCATACTGGGAAGGATGGTTGATATCCAGAAACGGCTCGCGATCGAAGAAGGTGTTGGTGTAGACAAACCGTTCTGCGAGATAGGAAGCGTAGACGGAGGAACAGGACAGTCCGATTCCCCGGAATCCGAGGGGCGGAATCAGCCGGAGCACTTGTGGCTTTCCCAGAAAATATTTCGTCAGAAGATAGATGATGCTGCGGTGGCGAACCGTCGAGCCGCAGGAGCAGCACAACCCAGTCTCTCGGTTGAAGGATTCCATCGGCAGCACATTGGCTGCGCCGCAGATGTTGCAAACGAAGTCAATAGTTTCGTTGGCGGTTTCGTTGGCGGCCGGAGCAGGCGACATAGCTCGGCAGACGGTAACGCCCCCCTCC
>CAYWWM010000286.1:0-4586 GCA_964461735.1 uncultured Solibacteraceae bacterium
ACCGGCTGGTGATGCTGCTCACCGACAGCCCGTCGATCCGCGACGTGATCCTTTTCCCCCACATGCGGTCAGAATCGTGAATCGCCCGCGGTTGTAAGCCCTGGCGCGTGCCGTGCGTTATTCGACGAACACAATGCATTGAAGGAGTGATCGATGGAAACCAAAGCAAAAACAAGACTTCATCCGCTGGTCGCGGGCGCGTCGATCGCCGTGATCGTGTTCTCGGTGGTCGGGGTCGCCGCATTGACCGGGCATCTGCCGGGTACGAGCGCGCAGAAGCCAACCGAGACGGCTGCCGTCGCTCCGGTGCCCACGCCAGCACCCGCTCCGGCGCCCGTCGCAGCAGTGCCTGCGGCGCCTCAAACCGCCCCGCCCGCAGCACCGGCGCCATCCGTAGAGGCGCCGGCACCCGCTCCGGCCTCCCCCGTGAAGCAGAGCGTTCCGGTGCGCCAGTCATTCACGAAGCTGGGCCGGTCCTTGAGCTTTGCCATCCCGGTGAGGACCTCGCTTCAGCGTGATGAGCCGCGCATCCTCGGCGGTCTTCGCCTGGAGCTGGTGGCGTAGCAGCTCGTTGAGCATCAGGGACACGCGCTTAGAATTGAGAGTTCCCGGGCGCTCGGCGGTCGGTTCCATGGCTTCAAGCTGTTAGCGGTGCTAACAGTCGGCGCTGTCAATCTTCCCGGCAATCGCCTTCAACACGCCCGGAATTTCGCACCTGCTTGCAGGCTATACGCGTGCCGCGTATAGTTCGAGACATGGTCTTTGTCGAGCTCACGCCGTTCATCGCTTTTCGTGCCGCGCAGTGGAGCGACGAAGATTTGCGCGACCTGCAGAATTTCCTGCTTGCCACGCCGGACGCAGGCGACGTCATCCCGGGCGGTTCCGGATTGCGCAAGCTGCGCTGGACTGTACGAGGACGCGGCAAGCGGGGTGGCGCGAGGGTGATCTACTACCGGCATGTGCCGAACGACCACATCTACCTGATTTACGCATACGTTAAGAGCGCGCAAGCTGACCTGACGCGAAAGCAGATCAAGACGCTGGCACAACTGATGAAGGACATCGAAAATGGATAAGCAGCATTTCGACCAGCTGGTCAAAGGCGTGCGCGAAATGAAGCGCCATATGGCGGGCAAGCGCGTGCGCGGTGCAAGGACGACCGAATTGCCCGCGCCGGACGTGCGCACCATCCGCGAGGCGGCTCGGATCAGCCAGAGTCAGTTCGCGAAGTTGATTGGCGTGAACTTGCGCACATTGCAAAACTGGGAGCAGCACCGCACGCAGCCCACCGGGCCCGCCAGGGCGCTGCTCAAGATCGTTGCTTCGAACCCGAAGGCGATCGAGGCGTTACATGGATGAAGCAGTAGAAGGCTCCGTGCAAAAGCGCTCTTGCGAGCGCCGCGACAAGACCCGTCTGGTTTCGCGCGCGATCGCCGGGTGATCCGCGGATCGCGCCACCCGCCGCCTGAATCTCGGCGCGCAGCGCGACCGCACGCTCCATCAGCCGCTCGTAACGGCGCACCAGGGCGATCGCGTGCAGCTCACGCCCGCGCGACTCCAGCCGCAGCAGTGCCGCCGGAACTTGCGCCAAGTCGCCTCTGGACCGCCTCCCGGCCTTCGCCATACCCCGAATCGCTTCAACGTTGGCCGAGTGCCATCCGTTTACACGATTTTGCCAAGCGGTCCAGCCTCTGGCGTGACCCCGCCCCGGTGCTCCGGCGCGCGTTACAGGCAGGATGGGATGCCGGGACGCCAGCGCGCCGAGCGCCGGGGCTTACCGCCCGCGCAATCCGCGGGCAAGCCCACTGTACCACTGCGTCGCGCGCCATGCCGGGGAACTGCGCGCCGCCGGCCGGCTCGAGCGTGCGGTCGAGAAGCAGGCGATCGAGCGCTTCGTCGAATGCGGGGATCCGCACTTCGGCTTCGCCCGCATCCGGTGCGACACTTACTGCGGTTGGTACTCGAGCCGCAGCCGCGGGGCGCGGGCGGCGAGGACTGCCGTTTCGACCAACGCCGCCAGTACCGTCACCGAGGCTCTGAGCGAATACGCGCAGCGCGCCAAGGCGGCTTGGGCGCGGCTGATCCGCAAGGTCTATTGAATCTGACCCACTCGTGTGTCCCAAGTGCAAAGGCTCGATGCGTGTCATCGCGCTGATTGAAGACCCCGTCGTGGTGCGAGCGATTCTCGTGCATCTGGGCCGCTGGCAGCCGAAGGCGCTGGAGCGCGCACCGCCCGTGCCCCCCGAGGCTTGGTGGCCCGCGCATGCGAGCCTGCCGCTCACGTATCACCCCGTAACCGACATCGCCTGAAACCGCGCTCAGGGCCGCGCGCGCTCGGCCCTGAGCGCGGTTTCGCTTGCCTGATCGCGGCAAATACAGGCAGCATTCACCAAAATGCCGATTGCGCACACCTCGAATGCCTGGCCAACAGCCCATGACAAGCCAGATCCGCCGCGAACCGGGCGTTCCCGCACCTGCCCCGCAGCGCACGGCGGCCACGCACGCGAGCAGCGCGCATGAGTTTTCCTATCGTTGCGCCCAGTTGACCTGAAACACGTCGCCCAGCTCATCGGCGTAGAGCGCCCGTGTCAGTTCGCGCCACCAGCCCCAGGCGATGACGGGCTCCGGGCGGCCCGGCGCCATCGTCCCGTCCCACCGCTGCAGGAGTTCGAGCGCGCGGCGCGCATTCTCGCTTCTCGGCCGCGCGGCAAGCAGGCGCGGCAGCGATTCACGCATCGCGAGCGACAGCACGTCGCCCTGGATGCGCGCGAAGCTTCCGATACCGTGCCTGGGAACGGCGTCGAGCAGCTCGGCGATCCGGTTGGCGCGATACGGCGGCTGCCACTCGCTGGTGATGAAGTGCCGATAGCCCGGCGGGATGATCTTTTCGTTCGCGGTCCAGATGCGGCCGCTCGCGGGATTATAGCTCTGCGGCAGCTCCTCGAACGGCACCCATCCGGCCCAGTCGTAGCGGGCGTCCCACCCCGGCGCCGGGGCAAGGCCCTTGAGATCGTTTTCGGGTTTGCGCAGGGGCACCCGGCCGGCGGCAACGTAGCCGATGTTGCCGTCGACATCGGCGTACATCATGTTTTGCTGCGGTACCTGGAAATCGCGCGCGGCTGCGAGAAAGCCGTTCCAGTCGCGTGCACGCGCGAACTTGTGCGCGGCCTGAAGCGTGCGGTCATCCTCCGCGAGCGCGGTCCAGGCGAAGGCGAGCACGTAACCGCGCGGGGCCTGCCGCTGCGCGAGCCGCGACACGTCGGAGATCACCGGGCCGTGGCGCGAGACGCGGATGTGCAGATTTTCGTCCGGTGCGCCTTTCACCTTGATCGTCTCCTCGATCAGCGTGAATGGACGCGGGGCCTCGGGCGTGAGGTAATTACCGGCGCGGTCGAGCTTCTCGATGAAGAGATCCTGAACGTCCGGGCCGGTGTTCGTGAAGCCCCACGCGATCCGGTCGTTGCGGCCAAGCACGATCGCCGGCACTCCCGGAAACGTGGCCCCGATGACGTTCGCGTCCGGCGTGGAAAGATGCGCGAAGTACCACACGGGAGGGGCCGTGAGCCCGAGATGCGGGTCGTTCGCGAGCAGCGGCTTGCCGCTCGCGCTCCTTGAACCCGAGACGACCCAGCTGTTGGAGCCGATTCCGTCCGGCGGCTCGCCGGGTGCCAGGGCGAGCAGCCTCGCGGGGTCCTCGGCAAGCTGCACGTCTTCGCGCTCGAGTGCGCCGTACAGCGACTTGAGATCGGCGATTACCGGCGGCGGCTCGCCTGGATAGGGCGCAATGAACTCGTGGATGCGCGCAAGCGGCAGCGTTTTCGCGAGGCGCATGCGGAGCAGTTCGCTCCGCCAGTTCGCGCCCAGGTCCCAGGCCATCATCTTGATCCAGGAGGCCGAGTCGGTCGGCGTCCAGGGCTCGGGCCGGGCGCCCGTGAGCCAGAACTCGGGCGGCAGCACCGGGTCGGTGGCGAGGAACGCATTGACGCCTGCGGCGTAGGCGTCCAGCAGGCGGCGGGTTTCCGGATCGACCTGGCGCAGGTTCGCCTCGGCGGCCCGGCGCACGCCGAGCGTGCGCAGAAACCGGTCGGTCTCGAGCGCTCCGGGACCGAGAATTTCCGCGAGACGTCCGGCAGCGATGCGCCGGTTCATCTCCATCTGCCAGAGCCGGTCCTGGGCGTGCGCGAATCCGAGCGCGAATGCCGCATCCGCGAGCGTCTGAGCGCGGATATGCGAGATCCCGTAGCGATCGCGCTGGATCTCGGCCGGCGCGGACAACCCCGCCAGGCGGATCTCGCCCTCGAGCTTGGGCAGCGATTGCCTGAGGTAGACGTAACCGGATCCGGCGCCAAGCAGCAGCACCGCGACCAGTCCCAGCACGAGCCGCAGGACGAGCTTCACGGCAAAAGAATACCTCGTTCCGGCCCGGAAGGGTCCGTGGGTGTCTTTCAGAGTTCGTAGCTGGAGCCGGCGCCGCCGGCGACGGTCTTCTCGACCAGCTCGCGCGAGAGCTGGGGCGCGAACAGCTCGATGAAGTCGTAGGCGAAGCGCCGCAGGTACGCGCCGCGCTTGATCCCGAGACGCGTGGT
>CAYWWM010000287.1:0-4585 GCA_964461735.1 uncultured Solibacteraceae bacterium
TATCAGAGCGACATCGAGATCGTCCATCGCTTGATCGAAGACGAGTTCTTCGATCTGGAAACCTTCGCCGATCGCAGCGACTTCTTCGCCAAAGCCACTCTCTACCAGCTCTACTGCAACCTCGCCCGGCCCAACTCGCACAAAGGCCACGGTAGCCCCTGGCAGATCATCGGGCGGCTCGCTCCGCACTCCCCGCTCGATCTCTACCTCCTCAGCCCCATCTTCCTGGACTACCACCTCAACCCCCCGGGGCGACACGATGTGAGTAGGCTATCCCAGCTCAGCGGAGGGCTTGCGCTGGGTCAACGCGTTCTTGTATTCTTGGGCTTTATGCGTTCCCCGGAGCGCCGGCTTAGCTTTACCGAGTCTGAGTTGAGTGTGTTGCCAGAACGCCAGAAGTTTTCCGCCCTCGAGCTGGGCGAAGATACATGGCTGGCCGGCACGCCGCGGCGTCTCTGGGGTCAACCCCTCTATTTGTACGCCAGGGCATTGAAACCAGCAGGGTCCGTCCCGGGAGAAATCAGGCCCCCAATCCGGCAGCAACAGAACTCGCCCCCCGCTGATCCAGCACGCCGGTAAGCAGTCGGAAGAAGATAAAGATCATGGGAATGACACGCGAATTGGTGGTGCTTCGGCCATGGAAGTTGGAGCGAAGCCGTTCTGGAGCGCCTTTCCTGATCAATCTCCTGATCCTTTACCTTATGGTTGCACTGTTGCTATGGCGCCGGTTCGAATACGGGGAACCCGTGGTTCTATGGGGGTTCCCTTACAGCATCTTATGGTTGGGTCAACATCGCGTTGGCGGCGGTGGCGGTCTTCTATTATTGGCTCGGAGGACTGGTTGCCAGGCGACAGGAAGTCCGTCCCAACAAAGTGGAATTGTTGACGGCGGGCCTCCTTCTTTGGATTGCCTTTAGCACGACAATTAATCCGGATGTACGCGACGGAGGAGACGCGCTGGCAGGAATCGTCTTGTTCTTTGGCCCGATGCTGTTTTTCTTTGTCGTGTACCACAACCCCAGGATCGCGATTGCCGACCTCGAGCGGTTCCGGACCGCCTTCCTGTATCTAGGGTATGTTACGCTGTGTTGGCGTTGTGGGTATCTCTTGCGTGGGAAGCCGTGAGCGATCTGCTTGGCTGGGCAGGCATCCCGTCTCCAAGCGGACTCCTGGATATCGGCCGGACTACCTTACCTATAGGGGGACCTAATCTTGTGGGTGCGTTCCTGCTGTTAGTTTTCCCCCTCTCATTCCTGTCTGTCTTCCGAAGCCAGGGAAGCGGACGGATCCTGCATTCGGTTGGCCTCCTGCTTTGCGTGGGTGGTGTTTTGTGCACATTCTCGCGCGGTCCCGTTCTACTGCTGGTTGGGGAGATTGGTCTTCTCCTTTATTATGAGCCCTCCTGGAACTAGGAGCGAAAAGTTGGGATGGGGCTCGCACTTCCTTTCTTGTTGATTGTGCTTTACGCGGTGGGTTACTTTGAGTCACGGGCGCTATCCGTCGAGACGAACGTTGCTGACGCCCAAGATATCCTGTATGGTTCCGTGGGCAGTCGCCTCCAAGCCGCAACCGCCGCTTGCGATGTCATTTATTACAACTTGGACCCATACTACGCAGAAAATCACTTGAGCTGCCCAAACAATCTTTTCCTGGCCTTGGCCGCTGGGAAGCCGCTTCTATCAATTGATCTCGGAGAAATCGGACCGATTGTCCGCCGGTGGGAGTGCGGGTACTTGATGAAATCGGGAACGAGCGAAGAGATCGCCGCCGGGCTAGAGTGGTTCAGTGACCCGGCGAATCTCCAGCGCGCCCGCGAAGCAGCACAGCGAGCCTGCCGCGAGCAGTACAACTCCGAACATGCGGAGCGGAAGCTTCTGGAAACGTATGGGAAACTTTGCGGACGCGCCACTTCACGGAGCGGGCCGCGCGCGCGAGGAGAGGCAGGATGAGGAATATTCCCTTGGTAGATCTGAAGCGGCTGCACGCGCGGATTCGCGCGGAACTGGACGAAGCCTTCGCGCGTTCGCTCGACACGAGCAACTTCATTCTGGGCCGCGAGGTGGAGTGTTTCGAGGGCGAGTTCGCGGCGTACTGCGGCGTTCCCCATGCAATCGGCGTGGCCAGCGGAACCGACGCCCTGTTTCTCAGCCTGAAGGCGCTCGGCGTTGGACCCGGGGACGAAGTGATCACGACCACCTTCACATTCGTCGCCACCGCGGAAGTGATATGCCAGTTGGGGGCCAAGCCGGTCCTGGTAGACATTGATCCAGAGACCTTCCTGATGGACCTGTCGCAGGCGCGGCGCCGGGCGACTCGCCGGACTCGAGTCCTGCTGCCGGTTTATCTCTACGGCCAAGTCTGCAACATGGACGAAATCCAGCCCCTGGCGACGGAATTGGGACTGAAGGTTGTGGAGGACGCCTGCCAGGCGCACGGCGCCCGCTACCGGGGACGTCGCGCGGGGAGCTTCGGGGACATTGCTTGCTTCAGTCATTTTCCGAGCAAGAATCTCGGCGCTTTAGGGGACGGAGGGACGGTGGTCACCCAGGATCCGGAACTCGCCCAGCGCGTGCGCCTGTTGCGGGATCACGGCTGCCGCGGGAAGTATGAACACGTAACTCTCGGATGGAACAGTCGCCTCGACGCCTTGCAGGCGGCCTGGTTGCGCGTGAAGCTTCGCTACCTGGACGAGTGGAATCAAGAACGGCGGTGCGCGGCCGAACACTATCGCCGGTGGCTGGGCCAGCTGAACGAGGTCCGGCTTCCGGTGGAAGCGCGCGACTGCGAGCACATCTATCACTGCTATGTGATCCGGGTCCAGGACCGGGATGAGCTGGCGAAGTTTCTTCAGGCGCGGGGGATTTCTACCGGCGTGCACTACCCTGTCCCGGTCCATCTCCAACCGGCGTTCCAGGAGCACGCCGCGGGGGCTTTGTCGTTCTCGGAGGCGGCCAGCCGGGAGGTTCTCTCGCTGCCCATGTTTCCGGGAATTACCGAGGACGAGGTGGAGTTCATCTGCGCGACGATCCGCGAATGGGTGGAGGGGCGACGCCGAAGCGATCGGGAGGCTGCCCGGAAATGAATCCGAAGGGAGCGGCGGAGAACCGAATTCACGGACGCGGAGGATTCTCCGCTTCGATCCGCAAGCCGATCAGTTCCCAGACGCGAATCCGTTGGCCGGGGAAGAGCGACACCGGGCGGGCAATGGGAACCGGTTGCTCCTGCCCCGCGATGACGATCGTGACGTTGCTCGTCGTATCCTGCGGCGACCATTCCCTCAATCCGCGCCCGAGATAGTAACTCAACTGATAAGTCTGGTTGCGGTGGATGCGGTACACGGCGACGTCCTGGGCCGGAACCGCAAGAGAGATGACGCGCTCGGCGACAGACTGGGCCGAGGCAACGCGATTGATGGTCGGCGAGAGATGCGCCGTGATGGCGAGAACGCACACCGCGACGCCGGCCAGCGCCATGTAGGAAGCAAAGAGCGCCTGTCTCCGCGCCGCAAAGTACAGACTGAAGCCTGCTGCTCCCGCCACCACGAGCCATCGGGACAGCGGGATCGCGCCCTCCAGAATTTCCTTCCAGGCCCCTGCCATGCTCCAGCCGGCGAGCGCCTGCCGCAGGCCCGTGGCGAGCGACTCGGACAGCAGCGGAGCAAAGAACGGCACGGCGAGCAACAGCAATGCCGAACAGCCGATCAGCACCAGGGGAACGGATTCGGGCAAGCCGCAGGAAGCTGTGTTTCCATCGCCCGGATCTAGCGAGTTTTTCGGCACGGACGGCATGGCTGAAGCCATGCCCTTACGAGCCGTGTCCTGACGAACGGCGGCGGCGCGCGACGCCTGTTCAACCAGAAGCGCGATCCAGAGCGTGAGCGGAGGCAGGATGGGGAGTAGATAGCCGGGGAGCTTGTTTTCCGCCAGCGAGAAAAACGCGAAGGGCAGCGCGCTCCACCAGAACAGGAACGCCTTGTGTTTGTCCCGGAAGACGCCGCGCGCGCCGTGTACCATCTCGCCGAGCGGGAGCAGCAACAGAGGGCTCCACGGGAAGAGGCCCGCGGCCAGCACCGGCAGGTAGAACCACAACGGCTGCCCGTGGCCGAGCGCATCGGCGGAAACAAAGCGCGCGAGATTGTGTTGCAAGATGAATTCGTTCACGAACGGCGCGCCGTTCACGGCATAGCAGAGCACATACCAGGGCGCCGCCACGGCGAAGAATGAGGCGGCCGCGGGCGAGAGCAACAGCGGCCGCAGCGCGGGCCAGTCACGAAACGTGACGACGTATCCGAGCGCAATCAATCCCGCCAAAACCACCGCCAACGGACCTTTTGCCAGCGTGGCGAAACCGAGCAGAATGTAAAAGCCGTACAGCCACAGCGGTTTTCGCTCCCAGAGCCAGAGTGCAAGCAGCAGCAGCGCGAGATCGAGCGTCACGGTGAAGAGCATGTCCATCGTCGCCGCGCGCGCGTAGCCGATCCAGCCGAGCGCAGATGCAAGGAAAATCGTGGCCAGCATCGCCGCCGTCTTTCCGAAACGTGCTCGGGCGAAGCGGAAACACACCAGGAGAAACACGATGGCGGCGA
>CAYWWM010000288.1:0-4582 GCA_964461735.1 uncultured Solibacteraceae bacterium
CTGCAATTGGAGAACGATTTGTGGCGCGCGGTAGACCGGGGGGAGCTGCGGCTCCATTACCAGCCCATCGTGGCCCTCGAAACCGGGCGCATCGCCGGGTTCGAAGCCCTCGTGCGCTGGCAGCACCCGGAGCGGGGCCTGCTCGGACCAGGAGAGTTTCTCCCCATTGCGGAAGAAACCGAGCTGATCCTTCCCATCACGGAATGGGTGCTCGAGGAGGCTTGCCGCCAGATGCGGGAGTGGCTCAATGCAGAGGCGGTCGGCCGGCAGTTCAGCGTGAACACGAATCTTTCTGCAAAATATTTGTCCGGACTGGATCTGCATGACAAGATCGCCGCGCTGCTCTCGAAACATCGGCTCGATCCTTCCTGCCTGAAACTCGAGATCACGGAGAGTCAGATCCTGCGTGATCCTGCCGCAATGGGGCGCACCCTGGCGCGTCTGAACGAGGCGGGGATCAAGGTCCAGATTGATGATTTCGGCACCGGGTATTCGTCCCTGGGCTATCTGTCGAGACTGCGAGTCCAAGGGCTGAAGATTGATCAATCCTTCGTGGCCAGACTCGGGAGTGACCGCAGAAACGACGCCATCGTGCGGTCCATCATTTCCATGGGTGAAAACCTCGAGCTCGACATCATCGCCGAAGGAGTCGAGACGGCGGAACAGGCCGCTTCCCTGCGTAAGATAGGCTGTCGCTACGTGCAGGGTTTCTACTTCGCCCGGCCGATGGCGCCCCAGGCCGCCGCCCGCCTGTTGCAGGAAAAAACCGTGGAACGAACGCCAGAGGATTTGGTGGCGATTGGCCCGTAAACCGACCAGCGATTCATTGCATCCCCTTCCGCATCTCACGCCTTTTGAACGAGCACTTTTGCAATTGAATTCTTGCCGCCGCTCCCAGGGAAATTCTTGAGCACGTCGGTTTCAGCCAAATCGGACAACCCTGCGGTGCTGTTTCCGCATTAGCTCACTTCTTCGGAATCCGGAATTTTCGGAATTCGGAATCCGGCCAGTTTCCATCTATTTTTTGCCCTTGTAGTCCTGCGGGAACTTGTAGCAGAATAATAGCCAGTGCGCGTCGCAAGATTCGAAGGAAACTCGGCGGATTCAGGCGCCACCGTAAGGAATGCAGAGAGGTGTGCGGGACCGAGCCGATCACGTATGCCGGCCCGATTCAACCAGAACAAAAGGAGCAGAGACATGAGGAAGCGAAAAGTCCTGTTTTCAGGCATGTTGGCGGCTGTCATGGCCTTGATATTGGCCGCCTCGCTGACGCGCGTCAGCGCACAGCAGCCCACCGCCGTCAGCGTGGACAACGATGACATTGGCGGCGTGGTCACCAGCAGCCGTGGACCCGAAGCGGGCGTATGGGTCATCGCGGAAACGACCGACCTGCCCACCAAATTCAACAAGATCGTGGTCACGGACGACCAGGGGCGCTACCTGATTCCCGACCTTCCGAGCGCGAATTACCGGGTTTGGGTGCGCGGCTACGGACTGGTGGATTCTCAGGCCATCCAGTCGCGGCCGGGCCGCTCCGTCAACCTGACCGCGGTGATCGCGCCGAACCCCAAAGCGGCGGCGGAGTACTATCCCGCCAGTCACTGGTTCTCCCTGATCCAGGTGCCGGCTAAGAGCGACTTCCCCGGGACCGGGCCGACTGGCAACGGCATTTCGCCCAACATCAAGACGCAGGCCGAATGGATCGCCGGAATCAAGACGGATGGCTGCGTGGGATGCCATCAGTTGGGCAACAAGGCGACGCGGGAATTGTCGCCGGACCTCGGCACGTTCCCAAACTCAGCCGCAGCCTGGGAACGGCGGATCGGTTCCGGACAGGCCGGCGAGGCGATGCTGGGCCGTGTGAACGCGCTCGGCAAGGGTCGGGCTTTGGCGATGTTCGCCGACTGGACCGACCGGATCAAGGCCGGAGAACTGCCGCCGGCGCCCGCCCGCCCGCAAGGCGTGGAACGCAACGTAGTCATCACGCAGTGGGACTGGGCCGGTCCGAAGGAATACTTCCACGACGAAGTCTCGACCGACAAGCGCAATCCCACCGTCAACCCCAGAGGACCTCTCTACGGCGTGCATGAGCTCAGCTCGGACAACCTCAGCGTTCTCGACCCAATTCGCCATGCCGCCAGCCAGATAAGGATTCCGACCGAAGCTCCCATCGCGGCGGCGCGGGATATGGAGCAGCCTTCAATCTACTGGGCGAATGAACTGATCTGGGACAGCCGCGCCAACGCCCACAACCCCATGATGGACCACAAGGGGCGGGTTTGGCTCACATCGCGAGTCCGGGCAAATGACACTCCGGCGTTCTGCAAGCAGGGATCGGACCTTGCGTCAGCCAAGCTCTTCCCGATCAACGCTTCGGGCCGTCAGATCGCCATGTACGATCCGCAGACGAAGGCCTGGAAGCTAATCAACACCTGCTTCGGCACGCACCACCTGTTCTTCGCCGAGGACGCCAATCACACGCTCTGGACGAGCGGTGGCGGGCAAGTGGCCGGCTGGCTCAACACCAAGATGTACGACGAGACCGGCGATGATCAGAAGTCTCAGGGTTGGGCGCCGTTCATCGTGGACACTAACGCCAACGGCCGGCAGGACGCCTGGACGGATTGGGAAGCGCCCGCCGATCCGGCCAAGGACCGGCGGCACCCGGGCGGTTTCTACGGCGTCATGCCGAACCCGGCCGACGGCTCCATCTGGGGCTCCGATACCGGCTTCCCGGGAGGGCTGATCCGGCTCGTTCCGGGGTCCAATCCTCCCAACACTACCTTGGCGGAAATTTACGAAGTGCCGTGGAATAACCCGAAGGCGCCCGTGCAGGGGTTCTCGCCGCGCGGCATGGACGTGGACCGCAACGGCGTGGTCTGGGCGCCGCTCGCCAGCGGCCACTTCGCCAGCTTCGACCGGCGCAAGTGTACGGGTCCCCTCAACGGGCCGAACGCCACCGGGCAGCACTGTCCCGAAGGCTGGACGCTCTATCCCATGCCGGGACCGCAGCTCAAGGGCGTGACCGAATCCGGCAGCACCGAGTCCAGCTATTACAGTTGGGTGGACCAGTTCAACACGCTCGGCCTCGGCCCCAACATTCCCATCGCCACCGGCAACCAGGCCGGCGGCCTGCTGGTTCTCCAGAACGGCAGGTGGGTGACCCTGCGGGTTCCCTATCCGCTGGGATACTTCACCAAAGGCCTGGATGGCCGTATTGACGATCCCAACGCGGGATGGAAGGGGAAAGGTCTCTGGACGACCTACGGCACGCGCACGCCGTTCCACGCCGAAGGCGGCAAAGGAACGCTGAGCAAGGTCGTGCACTTCCAGATGCGCCCCGACCCGCTCGCCCGGTAATTCCGAGCCGCGCGCGCCGGCCCGGAGCGCAGTCGAAGGGTCAGCAAGCGGTGGTTTGATAAGAGCCGCGACCGCGAGGGAGCGGTGGCTACGTGGCAGCCACGGCATGATTTTCATGCCGTGGGTTCGTTCTTGCCCCGCGCCGGAAGCACGACCCAGCTCGTGCTTCCGGCACACATTTATTTACTCACCGCGCACCTGTCACTCCTCACCGTGCCGCAGGCACGCGGCGCATCAGATCCTCAAACTAATTCAGCGGGACCGACCAGGCCCTCCAACCTTGCCCCAAGGGCAAGACGGTGAATAGCCGTAGGTTTCAACCTACGGCCACGATGCGCAGAAATGATCCGGCCCCGAAGGGGCAACTGTTTTCGTCGGGGTCAACCCCTCACGGGGTTGAACGGCTTGTGTTGGTTTCCCTCCCGGAGGTTAAAACCTCCGGCTATTCACGGTCGGCCCTTTCAGGGCCTTTTACGCGCGCGGCTCGGACGGCCGTTCTTACTATCCACTATTCACTATCCACTGCTTTTGACTATTCACTACTTCCCCACCCAGGCCATGCCGTCGGGATTGGAGTCGGTCGGAACGCGCCCGATCACGTCCAGGGTCTTGAGATCAATCATGGCCAGATGGTTGTCGCCCTGGACGGCGACGTAAGCGAGCGATCCATCGGGCACGATCAGGATTCCGGACGGGCGGCTGCCGACCCGAATCCGCTTGACCTCTTTGCGTGTCGCCGCATCGAGCACGATCAATTCTCCGCCGTCCCGGTCAGTGAGCAGCACGCGGCGGCCGTCGGGTGTGAATTTCAGGCGGTTGGTGCGTTTTGTTCCCAGGCGGAGCGTTTGCACTACCTTCTTGGTAGCGGCATTCACGACCGAGACGCCGCCGTCTGCGGTGTGCGCGGTCCAGACCTCTTTGCCGTCCGGCGACAGATCAATTGCCATCGGCGCTTTCCCGACGGGAATCAGCTTCACGCTCCAATCGGGAGAGTCTCGGGAGTCCAGGCGCTCCATCGCAGCAATGCTGTCGGAACCGACATTCGAAGCGAAAATACGGTTCAAGTCGCGATCCAGAACGAGCATGTGCGTGCGGTCCTGCCCGTTTCCGAGCATCCAGTCAATTCGGTCGCTGGCCGGGTCATAGCTCCCGATCATCTTGAAACCCTCGGCGGTGAAGTACGCCTTCCCGCCGGCAAACACGATCCCATGCGGGCGAGCTG
>CAYWWM010000289.1:0-4159 GCA_964461735.1 uncultured Solibacteraceae bacterium
GCCACGAAGAGCATCGAGATGGCGCGGTCGCTGCCGCCGAGCGATTTCATCACGCCGATGTCCCGCTGCCGGTCGAGCACCAGGCCGCTCACCGTGGTCATCACACTCAGGACCACGATGGCGAGCACGATCGCGGTCAAGCCAAACATCAGGCCGCGGACTTTCAGAATGACTCGGGCTTCGGACTCGATGACCGGCCGCAGCGGCCGCGCTTCGATCTCCGGCCAGCGCGCGGCAAGCTGTTGCCGCACGGCTTCGATCTGCTCCGCCGCGCCGGGAACGGCCAGCGCGATCAAGCTGAGCTCCCCGGCGCGGCCCGCCAGCTTCTGCAATTCGGCGAGCGGCAGCAGGAGCTGCGAGTCTTCGCTTCCGCCCGTGGAAACAATTCCGATGAGCGGGAGTTCGAGAGCCGCCTCTCCGTAGTGAACCGTAACGGTCTCGCCGACCTTCCAACCGAAATGCGCCGCTGCGGTCGCCCCGGCCAGGAGCCAGCGGGACTCCGCGTCGGCTCGCGTTCCGCGCAGCCGAGCGAGAAAGTCGCCGACCGGCTCGGAGGAGTCCCGGTCGGCGGGATCGGTAATCACGCGCCAGCCGGGATTGAGCGCGGCCAATCGGCCCAGTTCAGTGCCGGCGAGGATCGCTTCCTGGCTGCCGACGCTCCCCACGGCGTAGAGCCACGCCAGGCGGGCGATCTGCGGATGTGCTTCCGCCAACTCTGTGTACACCGTCTGCGGCACGGTTTCGCCCGTGCCCTGCGGCGCGAGAATCAAGTTGGCCCCGAGCGTGCGGAACTCGGCGGTCATTTTTCGCGGGAGATCAAAGTAGAGGTTCAGGAAGGCGCTCGCCAGCGTCGCGCCCACGGCCAGCGCGGCAAACGAAGCGGCCATGCGTCCCGGCTGCACCCGGAAAGCCTTGTAGACGACCCGAAAGAACAATCGCCCTCGTGTCAATGTCCCGTCCTGCTCGCAAGTTGATATACGCCTCGCTCGAACGCGTCATGAACGGCGAGAGCCCTGCTGTCCGCGAACGGCAGAAATTGCATCAGGATGACGCCTGCGACGCCGCGGGCAGGATCAACCCAGAAATACGTATTGTTGATTCCGCCCCAACTCAGGCTCCCCGCAGAACGCTTTCCGCTCCGGGGATCGGCTGTAATCAGAAACCCAAGCCCCCATTTGTCCCGCCCGTCGGCCACGAACGTAAAATCGCTGCTTCGTTCCGGCACCGCTGATTTCAAAGCAGGAACGCCGACGCTTCCAATGTGATTCGCCCCCATTAACCGAACGGTGTCAGCAGCGAGAATGCGGGTCCCGTTCAATTCACCGCCATTCAGGAGCATTTGCAGAAAGCGAATGTAATCGGCCGCTGTGGACGAAAGGCCCCCCTCTCCTCTGAAGCGTGTGATCCCGGATGCGGGCGGCTGATTCGCACTCGCCTCGAACGAACCATCGGATCGTCGCCGATGAACGGCAACGAGTCGGCTCTGCTTCTGCTGCGGCACGTTGTAGTAGGTATCCACCATGCCCGCCGGGGCGAAGATGCGCTCTCGAAAATAGTCATCCAGTGTCTTGCCGGTAATCGTCTCAACCAACCGTCCCACCCAGTTGGTGCTTGAGCCGTAGAGCCACTGCTGACCGGGTTCGAACAGCAGCGGCCCCACCGCGTACTGCTCGCCATTGCGCGGCTTAAAGTCCCGGACGACCGTGCTGGTGAAGTCGTATCCAATCCCCGCAGTGTGCGTTAGGAGATGGCGGACGGTGAGTGTCTTGGTCGCGGGCCGGACGGCGTACTCCCCAGTACGAGCGTCGAACTTATCAATGATCTTCAGATTTGTCAGTTCGGGCAGGTACTTCTCGGCAGGGTCGTCCAGCTGAAGCCGGCCTTGCTCGATGAGCTGCATCGCTGCCACCGACGCAACGGGCTTCGTCATCGAAGCGATGCGAAAGATGTCATCAGCCGTCAGCGACCGACCCGTCGCGGCGTCCGCCAATCCGAAAGCTCCCTGATAAATGACTCCGCGGCGGTCCGTAGCCATGGCGACCACCCCGGGAATGTCTCCGCGCGTCACGGCATCGGCCAGCACCTTGTTGATGGACGCCACCGCATCCGCGACGCCTCTGGCGTCCTGGGCCATCGCAACGCTGGCGAACACTGCCAGAAATCCAATGATACGGGAACACCGTTTTGCCATATTTCCTCTCTGCGGAATTTGTTAGGAATTTGGTGCTTGGAGTTTGGAATTTCCTTCACTCACCCCGCAGCACCGTCGCGGGCTGGAAGCGCGCCACCCGGCGGAGGGGCAGCCAGGTTCCCGCAAAGGTCACGGCGAGAGCCACCAGCAGCATGATGGGCAGCAGCAGCCAGTTGACGGCGATGTCGGAGCCGAATACGACTTGCCCGAGCACGCGCGCCAGCCCCTGTCCCGCCAGGAATCCGAGCGCGCCGCCGACGATTCCGTGGGCGGCGGCTTCGGCCAGAAAGAGGCCGCTCACGAGCCAGTCCTGCGCGCCGACGGCTTTCATCAGGGCGATCTCCTGCCGCCGCTCGGCCACCGCCAGGCTGGCGAGGCTTGAGATGCTGAGCGCCGCGGCGATCAACGCCAGCACGGCGAGCATGCCCATCAGGAAGGTCATTTTCCCGAGCACGTTCCCTTGCGTCTCGGCCACCGGGCGCACCGCGCGCGCCGCCGTGCCCGGCAGCGCCTCGGTGATCTGGTGCAGGATCGAAGAAATATACGGCGAGCAGTACCAGCGGTCGTATTCTTCGCGCGTCATGGTCTTGGGGTCGCGGCGGGAGAACGCGTCTTCGGGCTTGGTCAGTGCGCTCACCTGCACGGTGCGCACCTGGTCGGGAAGCCCGGCGAGCGGCTGCACAAACGCGAGCGATGCGAACGCCTGACGGTCTTCCGCTCCGCCGGTGGAAACCAGGCCGGCCACGGTAGCCGCGACCTCCTTGACTTCGCTGGCTTGCGAGCCGACGAGAATTTTCACCGTACCGCCCACGCCTGCGCCCAGGGCCTCGGCGAGCGAGCGCCCGAGCAGCACCTGCGGCCGGGCGGCGGGGTCCGAGTCGTCAATCCAGCTCCCCTCGATGGCCCAGGTGGGGTTGAGCGGGCGCAGGCCGGTCTGGAAGCGCTCGCCGCCAGGCGTAGTAAAAGGACGGTCAAACCAAGTGCCGACCAGCGTCGTCGGGTGCTCCTGCGGCGCGGCAGCGGGGCCGGACTCGGCGACCAGCCGCGCGGGAACGTAGAGGAACGGCGCGAAGGCCATGATGTTGTTGCGCCAGAAAATTTCTTTGAGGCTGCCGAGCGACGCTTCGGAGATAAACGCGCCCTCGGAGACCGGGCGGTAGTCAATGCCTCCGATCTCGACGGGAAGCGAATCGGCGGCGGGCGTCACCAGTACGTTCGCGCCGAGCGCGTTCAGTTCGCGCCCCACCTTGTCGCCGACGTCGAGCGAGACGTTGAGCATCGCTGCGGCGACGGCGGTCCCCAGCGTGACCGCGAGCACGGCCCACGCCGCGCGCCGCCGGTTGCGGGGCCGCCACAGGGATTCACGAACCAATCGCCAGAACATGTGCTTACTCACCCCCGCCCGCGCCAAAACGGCCCGTGCCGCCGAGCAGGTCCGAGACCTGGATCACCAGGTCCGTGCCGGATTCGGCCGAGGGCAGCGGAACCGGGTTGCACCCGCCGGTAACCCCGATGGTCGGGGTGAAAATCGCCGCCGAGCAGTTGCGGCAGAAGATTTCCGGGCCGCTCTGATAATAGCCTTGCGAGCCGCAAATGTCACAGGCGTCGAGCGCCGTGGCGTAGCGGTTGCCGGTGCGGATCACGATAAAGCGCACGAAGCTGCCGTCGGAGCTGTACGAGAAGCGGTGGAGGTTGCCGTCGGAGACCGAGTCGAGCGGGATGCGCACGGCACCCTCGGAAGCCGTGAGCGCGAGCGCGGGCGACAGCGCCGTCTGGCTCTTGGCGTAAATGAACTCGGCGGTCAAGAGAACGATAAACACGAAGGTGCTGCCGATCACGGCCGTCACCCAGAGCTTTTCGCGGCTGGCGCGGTACTGCTCGCGCCGCCGGTCGGCGTCGGAGAGCTTGTCCAGGGCGGGGGCCGCAGCCTGCCGCGAGCGCCAGTCAAACAGCACCATCATCGCGGCG